>JAHFDV010000523.1 GCA_023248815.1 Myxococcales bacterium | reverse complement strand
AGCTCTTCTTCGGACAAGACCGCATGCATCTCGTCGCTGGGCTCTCCCAGGAGGACTACCTTGAGCGCATCGTGAAGGCGCCGCCGATCGAGGCCCGAAGACGGTCCATCGAGTTCTTCTTCGACTTCTCCTCTCCCTATGGCTACTTCGCGAATCGCCACATCTCCCTTCTCGAAAACCGTTCCGACTTGGAGATCAAAGTACGGCCCCTATTTTTGGGCGGACTCTTCCGGAGTATCGGCCAGGTGGACGCGCCCATCCTCGCGTTCAGCGAAGCGAAGAGACAACATACGTTCGTCGACCTCGACCGACTCGCCAAAGAAGCCGATCTCGCGTTCGCGTTTCCTACGAATTTTCCCGTCGTCACCGTGAAAGCGCTGCGCGCGTATCTCGCCCTTGCCGAGAACAAGCGGCGCGCTTTCCGTGACGCGACGTTTCGCGCCTATTGGGCAGAGAATCGCGACATCTCCAACGACGCGGTCCTCACGGATCTCTTGGGAGAGGAAGCAGCCACCGTCCTGCCACGCCTCGCAGATCCGGCGATCAAGGAAGAGCTCGTCGTCGCGACGAAGCGCGCTGAAGAGCTCGGTGCCTTCGGAGTGCCGACGTTCTTGCTCGATGGAAGGGAGCTATTTTGGGGCCAAGACAGGCTCGTGCTCGCCCTTCGCGAGTGACACGCGAACGCGCGGCCTACTTGGTCGGCGCGCGGAGTGCTTCGGGAAGATCCATCTCGGGCGCGTAGCGGAGATCGCGCTCGTCGCGCGTGGCGTCTTTCATCATGCGCTCGCGCCAATGGGCTCCCGGCGGTGACGCGTCGATCCAGTGATAAGAAATTTCGCGATCGTCGACGTGCACGAACTGCGTGTTCGGATTCGTATAAATGCCGACGCCGACGCGCGGCTCTTTGCGGAGGTACGACGCGAGCCTCGCGGCGGGCACCCCCACGAGCTGAAAGTCGATGGCTGCGCCTTTTGCGTGCGGGCCGTGACGAGCGCCTTTGCGTAGCGAAGATACGACGACGACCTTGGTGACATTGAAATGATATGCGGCCTTCGCGACGAGCTGAATCGTGCGCGTTCGAATCGGCGCCTCTTTGCCGTCTCCAAGAAGAAAGCGCATGCGACGAAGCTCTCCCTCGTCGAGCCGATCGCTACCGTCGTAGAGGCGGAACTCCTCGGGCTCGATCACTCGGAGGTCGTGGATGACGAGCGCAGGCAGTCGGCTGGCGACGGGAAGCGCGGCAGCGCTGATCTCTCCACGCGTTGCTTCGAGATTTGCGGAGATGGCAGCATGCGCGACGAGCGTGTTCACGCCCGAGAACGATCGCGGTAGCGCACTCCCCGCCTCGACGGGAGCCGGCAAGGCCAACGGCAAAGCCGCTGCTACCAGCGAGACGGACCACCACCTTCGGTACATCGGTGCTCATTCTAAGCCATTTTGGCGATCTCGCACGCCGTGAAAAATTTCACATGCACGTACGACACTGAACGGCGGTGCTACGATCACCGGGGAAATTCATGTCGTTGCGTGTAAACCACATGGTTCGATCGACGGTCCTCGTCGTGTTCTTGGGATTCGCGAGTGGTTGCCATCGATCGTCGTCCGAGAGCAAAGCCGGCGAGACGCAGAATGCAACGCGAGGCGACGTGTCGCCCATCGGATCACCTGAACCTTGGCGTTGGGTCGAGACGGACGGTGCGACCTGCAGCGATGGCTCTTCGGCGGGCTACGCGATCTCGCGCGTTCCGAACGCGCGCCAAGTTTTCATCTATCTCGCTGGGGGCGGTGCATGTTGGAGCCAGACCACTTGTTACGAGATGCGCTCGGCGGTTCACGTCGACGAAACGATCACCGCTGATTTCGCGATCGCCGAGGCGAAGACGCTCGAAGCCTACGGCGTCGTGAATCGCGCGAAGGGAGCCTTCAAGGACGCCACGTACGTCTACGTTCCCTACTGCACCGCAGATCTTCACTCGGGCGCGACGGTGGCTCATTACGACACCGCGAATCCTGCTCACGTCCTTCATCACACGGGATCGTCCAACATGGCCGCGTTCGTCGCAAGTTGGCCTGCGGCCGTCCCCGAAGCGACGCAAGTTTACCTCGTCGGCTCTAGCGCCGGCGGCTATGGCGCCATGCTTCACTACGAGCGCATCGCCAAAGCGCTTCCCAAAGCTCGCGTCGACCTTCTCCTCGATGGTTCGCCTCCGGGCGGTCCCGTTACCGACCGATGGGAGGCCTGGAAAAAAGCCTGGAAGATGCAATTTCCGGAAGGCTGTGGCGATTGTGCGAAGGGCTTCCCCGCGGTCTTCGACTCTCTGACGCAGCGCCACCCCGATCGCCGCTTTGCACTCCTCGGCTACGAACAAGATGCCGTCATCGCCACGTTCCTCGGGCTCGACGCGACCGAGTCGAAGGCTCGACTCGACGATCTTTTGGCGAAGCAATTCGCAAGTGGTAACACCCGGTACTTCATCCATGAGGGAAGAGGGCACGTAATGCTGAACCGAGTTGCTTCGACGACGTCACACAATGTGTCGCTCGCCACTTGGCTCGACGCTTGGGCCAACGGCAGCTCCTCGTTCGTCAACGTTCGATGAGAGCTGCTTCGACGCGAATGACGATGCGCGGAACGTTCGCTCTTGCGGCGCTCGGTGCGCTCGCCCTCGCCTGCACCGATCGCTCCGATTCCGTGGCGCCCGATGCGAGTCCTCCGACGGCAAACTTGCTCGATGCGGCCTCGATCGAGCGCGAGGACTCTTCCCTCGCGACGGGAGATCTCGACGCGGGAAATGGAGCCGACGTCGGAAGTGAAGCGACTCACGCCGTCAACACGAAGCACTATGATCGCGTTCTCCTTCTGGGAGATTCGTTCGTGGGGCTCGGCGATGGACTCGTGACGGGGCTTCGTCCGCGCTTCGAGCACGAAGGAACGGAAGTGCGGACCGTTCCCTGGAAGTCGATCAAGATCATCTACTTTGCGGACGACGAACGCGTGCCCGAGCTCTTGAAGAAGTGGAATCCAGATCTCGTGATCCTCGTGCTCGGCAGCAACGACATGTTCGTCAACGAGCCGGAAAAACATGCGCATTTCGTTCGCAAGACGGCCAAGCTCATGCGCGGGCGCGATTGCTATTGGCTCGGTCCGCCGCCGTGGAAAAAGAGCACGGGCATTCTCGACGTCATCGCTCGCGACTCGGCGCCGTGCACGTTCTTCGACTCGCGAGGCCTCACGATCGACCGCAACAAGAAGGACAACATTCACCCGACGAATGCGGGCGGCGAGACATGGGCCGCGGCGTTCTGGACGTTCTTCCGCGGAATCCCAGGCGAAGGAGCGACGGATGCCGGTGTGCCCGTCGCTCACGCCTCACGCTGACGTCGCCGATCAGTACTCGGCGGTCTTCGGCGCACGAGGATACGGAATCGCGTCGCGGATGTTCGTGAGACCCGTGGTGTAGACGAGCAGGCGCTCTAGCCCGAGACCAAATCCCGCGTGCGGAACCGTTCCGTAACGACGGAGGTCGAGATACCAGCCGTAGGTTTCCGGATTGATGCCGAACTGGATCATGCGCTTCTCGAGCATGTCGAGGCGCTCTTCGCGCTGCGCGCCGCCGATGATCTCGCCGATGCCGGGCGCGAGCACATCCATCGCCGCGACGGTTTGTCCGTCGTCGTTGAGTCGCATGTAGAATGCTTTGATCTTCTCGGGGTAGTTCATGACCACGACGGGGCGGCCGATTTTCTCTTCGGTGAGATACCGCTCGTGCTCGGTCTGCAAGTCGATGCCCCATTTGGGAGCGAACTCGAACTTCTTCTTCGAGGCTTCCAAGAGACGAATGGCCTCCGAGTACTCGATGCGCTCGAAACTGCCTTCCACGAACTTCTCGAGGCGTTCGATCGCGGTCTTTTCGATGCGGTCGACGAAGAACTTCATGTCGTCTGGGCGCTCGTTAAGGACGGCCTTGAAGACGAACTTCAAGAACGCTTCGGCAAGATCGGCGTCGGCTGCGAGATCTGCGAATGCGATCTCGGGCTCGACCATCCAGAACTCTGCGAGGTGGCGCGTCGTATTGGAATTTTCGGCGCGGAACGTCGGCCCGAACGTGTAGACCTTGCTGAGCGCGAGACAGTAGGCCTCGACATTGAGCTGCCCGGAGACCGTGAGATAGGACTCCTTTCCGAAGA
>JAHFDV010000522.1 GCA_023248815.1 Myxococcales bacterium | reverse complement strand
CTGTCGTTCGAGTGTCGATTCCAGATGGCTTTTCTCGCGCTCGGGCTCCTCGCGCACCGTCTCTACTCGCGTCCGAACGAGAGATTCCGGGAGGCTTCGTTGATCGTAGGCGGCGGTCTCTTCGCGCTTCTTCTCGCGGCCTTCATCGACCGCTGGGGCTACGGAACCTTCTCGTCCCCTCCGTTCGCCTACGCGCGCATGAACATCGCGGAGGGACGCGCGGCGACGTTCGGAACGAGCCCGTTCTTCGCTTATCCGTACCTCACGATCGTCAACGTCTTCTTTCCCGCCGCGATCGTTCTCGTCGTTGCGCTGGTGTTGATTTGGATCCGGCATCCGCGGCACGTCCTCACGTGGACGACCCTGCCCTTTTTCTTGGCTCATTCGCTCATCGGTCACAAAGAGGAGCGCTTCTTGTTTCCGCTCGTTCCGCTCGTCGTCGCAGGATTTCTCCTCGCGACCCTCCCCGAGACGAGTCCGCGCGGAGAGCGCTGGCTTCGATTCATGGTTCGAAGGCGCGCAGTCATCCTTGGCGTCTGGGGCTACCAGCTCGCGGTGATGATCTTTCTCGCGTTCATCCCCTTCGGATGGCGACCCAACGTCGAGCTCTCGAAACGAATCGTCGAAGAGAACGTTCCGTTACCGCTCGACCGCGTCGGCACGCAGCGCTTTCAAAACTACTTCTTCTTGCAGAACGGAAGGCACCTCTTCGCGGATGCGCCCCCGATCGAACATCTCGACGAAGGAACGCGCTACTTTTTGGCGCGTTCCCCAACGCTCACGTCGTTCGACGGGAAGGATGTCGAGCTCGTCGCGACACAGGCACCGCTAGGAGCGTTCGGACGGAATGTCGCCGAGAGCGTTCGCGCGATCACCGCACACGGCAAACGCACACTCGGCTTCGTTCCCGAGATCGGATGTCCGACCCTCTATCGGGTTCGCGAGAAAAAGTAGAAAGACCCGTGCGTCAGTTCGAAGGCTTCGGTCCCGGCGTGCGACGGTACTGGCCGATGTTCGGCCCGACGGGCAGAACGGGATGCAAGTTGCCGATGGCTCCGCCGCCCGCATCGCCCGCAGCTTGAAGAGGAGCGCCGGCATCGGGAATGACCGCACCCTTTCCTTCGGCGTCGACCCACGTCACGCGACCGAAGCGCGGCGCATGATGAAAGTTTCCTTTTCCGAGAATCGGTGACCAAGCGACGCCGCTGTTGTCTTGCATCGCGTAGAAGTTCATTCGCCACTCGTCTCCGAGCTTCGGCGGATGATTCTTCGCTTTGCCGAAGGCGGCCCACGGAATCGCGACTTCGACGTTGTAGCCCTCGTCCTTGTCGTCGTTCTTGTCGATCGTGCCTTTGACGACGACCGCGCTCTTCAGCTTCGGGTCCCAGTCTTCATGTCCAAAAGGGCCGTTCTCGCCACCCTTCGGCTGCTGGAGCGTGTCGAACTGCGAGTGGAAGACGAGGTTCTGCGGGTTGATCTGCAGCTCGTAGTAGTCCTTGCTGTCTCCGTCGCCGTCGGGATCGACCATGAGCTCGACCGTGTCGTGCGTCCAAAGTTTCGGAAGGCCCGTGGACGTGAAGTCCGACTCTTTCTTCGCCTTGTCGAAGCCGCCCCACACGACGGGATCGGTCACTTCGAAGAACGCGTAGAGGTTTTGGTCGTCCCAAGCGAGCTTGAGAGAACCATTCACAGGGAACGTGGTGTTTGGCTTACCCGTTCCCACGTCGACGAAAGGGCCGGTGGAAGTAGCTCCCGCCCATCCTTTCTCGTCGGCCTTGCCATCGATGACGATCTTCTCACCTGCCGCGAGCTTCTTCGCGTTCAGGGTCGGAACGTCGAGCTTGGTGTGCGGGTTCTTGACGGCTTCGAGGCCCGTCTTGATCTTGCCGACGATCGCGCGGTTGTCGCCGTCGTTCGGTCCTTGCACGACGTGGAGGCGTTGACCGCCTTTCCAGATGCCCGTGTAGACGGTCAGCTCGGGGCCTTTGACGGCCGCCGGAATCTTGTACGTGATCGAGTCGACGTAGACCTTGCCGCGCTCCCAACGATCTGGGCCGAGCACTTGCCCTTGATCGCCGCGCTTTTCGCGAATGGCTCCCTGCACGTCGAGGTTGTCCTTGAAGTCGCTCACTTCATCGTGAACGTGCGTGAAGAGCATCCAGCCGTCGTCGACCTTGTCGTCGCAGCGCCAGTAGAGCGTCATCTTGACGTCTTCGCCCGGCTTCGCGAGCTCGGGCTCGAACTTGTAGCCGACGAGGTGAACGCGATTCTCGAAGTTCACGTCGGTCTTGTGCACGAGGTCTGCAGGAACCGATTCGAGAATGTACGGTTTGAACTTTTCCTTCTCTTCTGCGGAGAGCCCCTTCGAGCCGCTCACACAAGCGTTCAAGAAAAGCATGCTGCCGAGGAGCATGGTGCTGACCACGCCGCCGAAGACCCTACGGGAGGAAACACTTCGAAGCTTCTTCATGGGGAGCGTTTCTAGCACAAGGGAGGCGTTCCGGGAGCCCTCCAAAAGGCGCTAGAACGCTCGGAATCGTAAGGAATTGTCCTCTCAAGGTTCACGAAAAATTCCGCGATCGGACAAGTCGGCGAGGAGCGCTGCCGATTCTTCGAGATACGTGGCTTCCGAAATCGAAGACGCAAAGGGGCGACCCGCGACGATCGCATCGCCGAGCGCTCGTCCGCTGGCGAGTGCCGAGACAATCGCATGGCTCGAACGCGTGAGCTCGAGCACGCGCCTTCCGAATTCTGCGTCGCGATAGAGAAGAAGCCAGGCGGGCATCGCCTCGATTTCGTCGTGGTGAACGGCGTGGTCGAGCGCGAGGATCAGGGCTGATCGCACGAGAGGCAGCGGAAGTGCCGCATCGACCTCGGAGACTCGCAAGGTGTCGTTGGGTGCCGCCAAGACGCGGAACGAAGCACTCTCATAGCGAAGATGCGATCGCCACGCGCCCGTGGCGGGAAATCGCTCGAGCGTGAAAGTCGTGAACTCTTCGATGATGTCGCGAAGAAAGGGAGTCTTCGGTCCGCGCTCGTTCAAGAAAACGGAGAACACGTGCTCGAAATTCCCAAGTGACGCCTCGTTGGCGAACGAACTCTTTGCCATCGCATCGACCGACGCGCGCGTTTTCTCGAGAAGCTGAAGGAGCGTTCCAAAGAGACGTTGGCGAACGAGACGACGATAAAGAAGGACGCGCGACGACTCCGCTTGGCTGAGCTTCGCTTCGGAAAATGTGGGTTCGAGAGCCTCGATCGACTCGGCCACGCAGGCCTCCAAGAAGAGTGCGCGACGGCGTCTCCCCTTCTCGTCGTTCGAGGCGGAGCTCATCGCCGGGCCTCGTCGTAGATCATTTGCAGCTCACGCACTTCGTTCAAGAGGTCAGGAAGCGCGGGGACGTTCTCGTCGCGTTCGAGGACGATGGGAACTTTCGGAAGACGCGGTGCGAGCCGACGAAAGATTTCGCGCACGTCGGGGACGACGTCACTACCGTGGGTGTCGACGATGAGTCGTTCGGTGGCTTCTCCGACCTCGTTCTCGATCCACTCGTGCCCTGCAAGATGCACTTGAACGACGCGATCGAGCGGCAAGGCGTCGAAGAATGCGTCGACGGATGTGCTGAAATTCGTGGCGTTGACGAACGCGTTGTTGATGTCGAGCAGAAGGCCGCAATCGGCTTCCCGAAGAACCTCGGCGACAAATTCTCCTTCGCTCATCTCGTCACCGTCAGACTCGCTCGGCTTAGAAGGTAGGTAGTAACTGATGTTCTCGATCGCCATCGGCACATTCACGGCGTCTTGCACTTCGCGCACGCGCGTCGCGATGCGCTTGGCCTCGCGGAGCGTGAAGATCGGCGGCAAGAGATCGTGCAGGGCGACCCCATTCACGGTTCCGAAAGAGAGGTGATCGGAATGGTACGGCGCGCGCCGCTCGCGAAGAAACGTCTTCAGGGCACCGAGATAATCGCGGTCGAACGGGTCGGAGCCAGCGAGCGAGAGCGAAAGGCCGTGAGAAATGAGCGGATAGTGCTCCGCCGCGCGATCGAGGGCCCACGCGTAGTAGCCGCCTCGCTCGATGTAGTTCTCGGGTGAGACCTCCAAAAAAGGAAGCGGTGGAAGGTCGTTCACGAGATCGTGAATGAACTCCCACCGCAAACCGAGACCGACACCCGAAAGCACGCGTCGTCTCTA
>JAHFDV010000521.1 GCA_023248815.1 Myxococcales bacterium | reverse complement strand
CGCCCGATGCGCAGTTCTTGCTTTGCGTCGGATCGCACTCGCTGCCGAGGTTCGTGCTCGAGCCGCAAACGTTGACCGAGCCCGTGGAGGTCGAGACGTTCTTGCAAAGATTGAAGCGGTCAGCGTTCGCGCACGACGTACTTCCATCTGCATCCGTCGAGCAGCCGATGTAGCAGTTGTGGTGGAGGCACACCGAGCCCTTGGCGCAGGCGTCTTGCACGCCTTCGGTGTTGCACACGAAGCTCGGCTTTTCGTCGGGGACGCAGCCGCCCTGGACGCAGATGAGGTTCGTGCCGCACTTGTTGTCGGCGTCGCAGGGAGCCACGCAGTGAGCGTCCACGCAGACGTTGGTGCCGGCGCAAGCCGTGCCGCCGGAGCCGCACGGGTTCGGGTTGCCCGAGCAGATGCCCTTGGCCGTATCGCAGCTGTAGCCCGTTGGGCAGTTCGTGTTGTCGACGCACTTCGGTGTGCAAACGCCATCGACGCAGGCCGCGTTACCGTTGCACTGCGTCGCGTCGCTGCATTGCTCGGTGGGGGCGACGCATGTGCCGTTCAAGCACTTGGCGCCGGTCGCAACGCTCGCGCACTGCGGGTCGCTCGTGCAACCGCCAGGACCCGCGTCGGGCTTGGCGATGTCTTTCGTACATTGGACCGCGCCGCCAGTGAGGGCGCAGGAGTAGCCGGTCGGACATCCGACGTCGGCACAGGTCGACGTGTAGCAGTGGCCGTCGGTCGCGCAGGTCGATCCGGTGGCGCAGTCGTCAGGCCTGACGCAGCCCGACTGCTGAGGCTCGGAATAGTAGGTGTCGCCATAAATGGGACAGCCCGCAAGGACGAGGCCCGAGAGGCCTAGGAAAGAAAGAACGACTCGGTGAATGGAGGTGCTCATCGGCTTGAACAGTAGAATAGCAAGCTACGTGCCTTTCTCCAAAGTTAGTAAGTCGTTGAGGTTGCAGCTCTTTGCAAGACCCCATGACCCCAAAACGTGCACGGTTCACGCAATGGACTGTGAATCGCCATTCACGATCTGGGGGGGCGAGGGGGATAACGTGCGCGCGAAATAGGACTCCATCGTGGGTGTTCTGGTACCGTTCACGAACGCGTGTACGTCCAATGCGAGCGGTGCAAGACGGAGTACGAATTCGACGACGCCCTCGTTAGCGAGCGCGGAACGACGGTGAAATGCACGAGTTGTGCGCACCAGTTCCGCATTCGCAAAGTGGGAACGGCCGCCGATGATCGTTGGCCCGTCAAGACGGCCGCAGGAGAAGAGAAGGTCTTCACTTCGTTGAAAGACCTCCAGCGAGCGATTCTCGGAGGGTCCCTTTCGCGCGACGACGTGTTGCATCGTGCGGGGCTAGCGCCGCGGGCGCTCGGCGCCATCGCGGAACTCGAGACCTTCTTCCGGCCGCTGTCAGAAAGAAAGCTGCCGTCCGTCAAGCCTAGCTCGTCGGAGCGGACTTCAGGCTCCATCCCTTACGAGAAAGCCATCGGCAAAGAGGGCGAGGAAGAGAAAGCAGCACGCGCGTTCGGTCAGCAGGTGACCGTCGAGGTCGCGCGTCCCAACGCGACCACGCTTCGTCCCAACATGGGAATGCCGGACCCCGCGAGTCCTACGCGCGCCGTGATGCACGCTCCGCTTGCGCCGACCGTTCCCGCGATGTTCAACCCGACGATGGAGCCGACGTTGAACGCGGATCCGCGTCCCGCCGTTCCGCCCCCGGCAAATGAAATCAAAGCAACGCGGCTCGGTGTGGCCCCGCCTCCCGCGAGCGCGACGCAAGCGAGCATCAAGGACGCGCGCCAGGAATCCGTCGAGCCTGCCAGCGTCGAAGCTGCCGTCGTTTCGTCACCAGCTTTCGAAGTCCCGCGCACGGTCGTGGTGGAAGATGCGCCTGCGCGGATCGTCGAAGCGCCGCCGCGCGTTCCGCACATCTCCTATCCGTCCGAAGACGCGATGCTCTCTTCCGGCCAAGTCCCGAAGAAGGCCGGGGGACGCTGGATTCCGTGGGTGATCATCCTCGCGGGCGGAGCTGGCCTTGCCGCCATCTTCTTGCCGACGCTCCGCCGTTCGACCGGCGCTTCGTCGGATGCGCCTTCTGCTTCGGGATCGGCGCAGGCGTCCTCGCCCGGCGCAGATCCGCGCGTTGCTGATCTCGTGGCGCGCGGTGAAGCTGCGTTGTCCGAGGGAGATCTCGACGTCGCAGACGAGAGCTTCACGAAAGCGTCGGCTCTTACCGAGCGCGACCCGAGAGTTGCCTACGGGATGGCGAGAACGTTCGTGCTCCGCGCAGACACGAGTTGGCTCGAACTGCGAGTCGCATCGCTTCTCGATCGGCCCGAAGCCGATCTCTCCGTCATGCGCCGCCGCATCGAAGAAGAAGGGAAGCGCGCACTTCGTCTCAGCGAAACCGCGAAGAGTGTTCTCGGCCCGAGCGATCCAAAAGCGATCGCGCTCTTGGCCGATGCTCAGCGAATCAACGGCGATCTCGATGCGGCGCGTAAGCTCACGGCGGGCGCGGCTTCGGACACTGGCCTTTCATACTCGCTGGCGATGCTCGACCTCACGGAATCGAAGCCTTCTTCTTGGGCGAGCTCGGCGGGCCGCCTTCGTAGTGCGCTCGCCACTGAACCGCGCGCGCGCCCTGCGCTCATTTTTGCGCTCGTCCGCGCAGGCGACTTGAAAAATGCAGAAGCAGAGCTCGATCTTCTCGCGAAAGAGCCGCACCCGCATCCGCTCCTTCCGATCTTGCGCGCCATCGCCGCCAAACGCGCGGAGCCCGATGCCGGTGTGGTCGACGCCGGACCTCCTCTCATCACGCCGTCACTCGCTGCGAGCCTTGCGACGGCAAACTCCAATGGTTCGGCTGCACCTGGCGTCGAAGCGATCTCGAACGACCCGCGTAAGACCATGATCGCGGCAGATACGGCGCGTCACAAAGGCGACCTCAAGAATGCTCGCCGTCTCTATGAAGCCGTGCTCTCACACAACCCGAACGAATCCGAAGCACTCACCGGCCTCGGCGACGTGTTCCACGAGCAACGCGACGTGAGCAACGCGCGTGTATATTACACGCGTGCGCTTTCTTCGAATCCGCGCTTTCTCCCCGCGAAGTTGGGCATGGCCGACCTCCTTTGGGAAACCGGCGAGAAGCCTAATGCGATCAAAGCGTACAAGGAGATCGTCGACGTTCATTCCGTAGGCGCGTATCCGCCCTACGTTCGCACGCGCGCCGAATCTAGCCCGTAAGACGAGCCTCGATTCCCTCTCATGGTGCGACTAAAAACGAAAACGACTGCGCCGAATTCGAGCCCGTCGTTCTTCGATGGCGGGCTTGGCTGCCAGCTCGAACGTGATGCCGAGCTCTTGCGAGCGGAACGCACGCACGAACATCCTGCGATCGTGCTCCCGCTCGAGAACGGCGTCGTCGAGGCGAGAGTTGCGGGCGAGAAATGGCGCGTCGACCGCTCCGTCTTTCTTCTCGTGAGTGCGAAAACGCCTTACCGCTTTTCGGTCGTCAGCGCGGCGCCTCGCGTGCTCACCATTCTCGTCGGACCGCGCGCGCTTTCGCTCGCCGAGTCCGAGTATCGAGGCCACGTTCTTCCCGATACGTTCTCCAAGATCCTTTCTGCGTCGCATATTCTCCCGCGCACGCGCTGGTTCGACGAGCTGGCGCATCGGCACTTTTTCGAGCGCGGCATCTCGGCGCTCCATGAAACGGCCGCAGCACGCTTTCTCGAAACGGAAATCACGAAGGAGCTCTTCTTTCTCGGCAAAGAAAAGCTCGAAGCGCACTCCCGCACTTCCGTGCTGCACGAGGGGAGCGAGCTCGTGAAGCGCGCGTCGCAATTCATCGAAGAGAATCTCTTTCGATCGATCGGCGTTCGTGAAATTGCGGACGAGTGCCACGTGAGCGAATCCACCCTTCTCCGTGCGTTTCGGCGCGAGCTCGGCATGGCTCCGCGGGACTACGCGTCGGGCCGACGCCTCGATGAAGCACTGCTTCTCTTGCAATCGGGGCGATACACCGTCGGCGAGATCTCTGCGCGCGTGGGCTATACGAACTTGCCGGCCTTCACCTCCGCTTTCCGTCGTCGTTACGGCGTTCCCCCGTCGCGTCTCACTTTCGCGACGCAGCCCGATTTGGGCCCTTCAGGAGTCCCGCGCCGGAAGCGCGTAGCAGTGTGACGCTT
>JAHFDV010000012.1:15870-32300 GCA_023248815.1 Myxococcales bacterium | reverse complement strand
CGGCGCGTTCTATCTCGCGGCGAGCGGGCAAAAAGGCGGTACGGGCGCTCTGCGGCGTGTCGCACTCGGGAAAAAGTCGCTCACGTCGACCTGGATCGACACCCCACAAGGCTTGATGGTCGACGACGCGAATCAGGTCATCTTCGGCCTATCCGAAGGAACTTCGAAGCGCTTCCTCTTCGCCGCAGATCTCGCGAGCTACCCGACGCCTCCTTGAGCGGGCGCACCGCGCGCCTCTTTCCATTGTTCGTTGTGGCTTCGATCCTCCGAGAGTAAAGTCCGCGCGACATGCCGGCTTTGGCCACCGAATCTCCAAGGCGCGCAACGTCCGTAAAGCGCGTGGCCAAGCCGTTCTTGAAGTGGGTGGGGGGCAAAGCTCAGCTCCTCGACAAGATTCAGCCGCTCTTTCCGAAGAGCTACAAGAAGTACTTCGAACCATTCATCGGCGGCGGTGCGCTCTTCTTTGCGACGCGTCCTGCGAAGGCATCTCTCTCGGACGTCAATTCCGAGCTCATCGATTGCTACACCGCGATTCGTGACGACGTCGAAGGCGTGATCGAAGCGCTCGGCAAGCATCGCTACGATCGCGATCACTTCTACAAGGTGCGCGAGCAGTCGCCCGCCAAGCTCTCCGTTGCGGCACGCGCCGCGCGAACGATCTTCTTGAACAAGACCGGATTCAATGGCCTCTATCGCGTGAACAGCAAGGGGCAGTTCAACGTCCCCTTCGGGCGGTTCACGAATCCGAATATCTGCGACGAGACGAACCTTCGCGCGTGCCACAAGGCGCTCGCGAAAACCGATCTGGCGGTGCGCGATTTTTCGGCCATCTTGCGCATCGCCAAGCCTGGTGACTTCGTCTACTTCGATCCTCCGTACGTCCCCGTCTCGAAGACTTCTGACTTCACGGCGTACAGCCGCGACAAATTCGGCGAGGCCAAGCAGATCGAATTGGCGACGGTCTTCGCGACGCTCGCCAAGAAGGGCGTCTACGTGATGCTTTCGAATTCGGACGCGCCGCTCGTTCGTGAGCTCTATCGCGACTTTCAAATCGTCCCCGTGGACGCATCGCGCAGCATCAACTCGAAGGGTGAGAAGCGCGGCCCCGTCGGTGAGGTCGTCGTCGTCGGCTACTGAACGTCGATTTTCCGGCGCTCGCGCTCCTCGGACCCCGCACAGCTCCTGAGAATTTTCGCTTCGTAGCGAAATGTTAAGTTCATCGTATAGTGCCCAGAATGAAGCGCTTCGTTCTTGTTCTCGGTCCCACTCTCTTGGGGACGCTGATCGCGTGCTCGGGAGCCGCGGACATCGATCTCTTTGCTGCAGCGCCCGACGGCGGAACGAGCGGTGAGGAAGATACGGGCGTCGAACCTGGCGACGACGCGACGACCGAAGACGGGACGACGACGAAAGACACCGGCGGCAAAGACACGGCGCCGCCCATCAAAGATGGCTCGCCCAAAGATACGAACCAGCCCGACACCTTCGATGCCAACAAGGCGTGCAACGTCACGACAAACTCGGCGACGGTCATTCCAACCGGCTGCGAGTCTGGCTTCACGCCGACCTACAGCGGCGGCAAGCTCACGAGTGGTCACTACGAGCTCGAAGACATCTACACGCTAGGAACCGAAAAAGAGTGTGACGTCTTCGTCTCCACGAATCACTACGCTGCCATCGACATCGTCGCCGACGCCACCGGCAACCTTGCAACGATGGACATCGTTCACGAGACGGGCGGCGTCGTGACGCGCGCCTCGTTCACTCTCGGTTCGCCAGGCATCACGCAGACCTTGACCGTCAATCAGACGTGTCCCTCGATCGGCGGCACCGCGCAGTGGAAGTACGACACGAACGGAAAGGGCGGGAAGCGCTTCCGTTACGAGACGACGACGTCCAGCGGTGCTCCCGTCATCTGGTCGTTCTTGCGTCCGTAACGAGTATTCCAAACGGGGCTAACCTCGTACGCTGTCTTGGGTTAGAAACGAGCGCATGAGCCGCTTCGCACGCCTTTCGAAGAACGGAACCCTCGTGTACGTCGAGCTCGAGGGCGATACCGCTCACGAGCTCAGCCACGCCCCTTGGGAAGGCGGTACGCGCATTGGGAAAGAGCACGGATGGACCGAAGACGATCTTCGCGCGCCGGTGCGTCCCGGAAAGGTGCTGTGCGTCGGTCGCAACTACGCAGCTCACGCGAAAGAGCTCGGCAATGAAGTGCCGAAAACGCCGCTCCTCTTCTTGAAGCCGTCTTCGTCCGTCATCGGTTCGGGCGAAGCGATCGTCCTCCCCGTCGAAAGCACGCGCGTCGAGCACGAGGCCGAGCTCGCGGTCGTCATCGGAAAGACGGCGAAGAACATTCGCGCGGAAGACGCCTTCGCGCACGTCTTCGGTTACACGTGCGGTGGTGACATCACCGCGCGCGATCTTCAACGCAGCGACGGGCAGTGGTCGCGCGCCAAGGGCTTCGACACGTTTTGTCCGCTCGGCCCGTGGATCGAAACGAAGCTCGATCCATCGGCGATTTCGATTCGCTGCGCCGTGAACGATCAAGCGCGCCAAGACGGAAACACGCGCGACATGGTCTTCCAATTGCCGGAGCTCATCGCCACGATGAGCCGCGCGATGACCCTCGAGCCCGGCGACGTGCTTCTCACCGGTACTCCCGAAGGCGTTGGACCACTCGTCGCCGGAGATGTTCTCACGATCACCATCGAGGGAATCGGAACGTTGAAATGTCGCGTCGAACCTTCACAGTCATCGGCTTAGGCTTCGCGGCTTCGATCGCGGCCTGCTTCTCTGCATGGCACGTGACGGAAGACGCAGGACGCTGCAGCCGCGGCTTCGTGGCCGAAGGCGCATCGTGCGTGCTCGCGACACCGTGCCCGTATCCCTTCGTGACGACCGAGCTCGGTTGTTCGAGTCCGAAACGCCGCATCGCGATCGCCGGTGGCAAGCTCGCGCTCGCCGCGACCGATTGGGAAGCCGAAGGAAAAGTGAAGACGCTCGAGGCCGACATCGTCGACTTCGAGCTCGACGCGTTCGAAGTGACACGCGGTGAATTCGAGACCGCTCCGCCGAAAGAGGCCAACGAGCGGCTCACCGCTGCCAGTGGAATGACTCGAGGCGAGGCCGCGGTCTTCTGTGCTGCACGGGGCGGTCGACTCCCCACACGCGACGAGTGGACGTTCGCGGCGGCTGGTCCGAGAGGGCGAAGATATCCCTGGGGTGATACGGGAGCCGTGTGTCGACGCGCGGCTTGGGGACTCGAAGAAGGTCCCTGCGGACACGGGGCCAAACACGCCGATCCGATCGCGAGCCATGAGCCCGGCATCAGCGAGCTCGGCCTCTTCGACATGGCGGGCAACGTCGCCGAGTGGGTCGCGGAGCTTCCTTCGGAAGGCTCGGGCGAGAAGAACGCGAATGTCGCGTATGCACTCGGAGGATCGTTTCGGACGACGCTCGCAACGGATCTTCGAACGTGGCGCCACGAGGGCGTCTCGCCGGATCACCGCAGCACGCACATCGGCTTTCGTTGTGCCTATGGGGGTGGTTCGAAAGACGCGGGCGCGCCTTCTCCCGCGGTTACGGTCGGGCCCGCCGATTCGAATCCTGGTCCAACAAAGGTGCATGGTGCATCCAAGCTCGTCTTCTTCCCCAAGGTCGAAGGTGAGCCCGTTCCGCTCGCGCACTTGGACGGCGTCGCCCGCGACTGGGCGTCCGCAAAGCAGGAGAAGCTAGCCAAGGGCCTGCACTCGCTCGACTACGACGTGACGGGCGCGAGCGACGCATTCGTCGAGGTTCCGATCTGCAATGGTCGAGGACGCGTTCTCGTCGATGGCGTCGAACACGCGATGGACCGCGACGTTCCAGGTATCTTCGCGCTTCCGAAAGGCGCGCAGAAGATCACGCTCGAGTTCACGACGGGAACGTATGAGGGCCGCGTCGCCTGCTCGAGCTCCCTCAAGATCGGCAAACCCATCGAGAGCAACGTCGGCTTCGCGAGACTCACGTTCGCCTCGCCTGAAAAGCGCGGCGGCGAAGCGCTCGTGTTCGTGCCGCGTGCGAAGGCCGAAGCTGCGATGCGCACCGTGAGCCCTTCGAGAAAGTTGTTGGTCGGCTTGGAGGCCTGGGGCAGCACCATGTTCGCGTATGCGGCGTACGAGGAGCTCTTGCGCGCCGCCTCGGCGGAATCGATGGTGCTTCTCTTTCCAAGTAGCCTCGGCAATTCGCTCTACACGCAGCCTGCCGAAAACGAAGTGCTGCGCGCGATCGACGCGCTCGAAGGGGCCGTTCCCATTCGTGAAGATTCCGTGAGCATCTTCGGCGCCTCGATGGGAGGCGCAGGGGCTACGACGATCGGCTATCACCACCCCGATCAATTCGTCTTCGTGGGAAGCCTCTTCGGCGATTCGAAATACGATCGCACGACCTACGTGAAGAGCGTGCTCAAAGACGAAGCCGCAGCACATCGCGTGAGCGCTCTCGACTACTCCGAGAATGCCGAGCACCTCGAGACGTGGCTCGTGCACGGAGACGCCGACACGGTTTCGAAGATCGCGCAGAGTATTTACCTCGCCGTCTCGCTTCAATCGCAAGGATACCGCGTGACGTTCCATCGAGAAAAAGGGCGCGGACACGAGGGGCGTCTCGTCGAAGAATACGCGCAGGAGATCGTGAAGCGAGCCAATGCCGCCACACGCGAACCCGTTCGTCACGTGCGCTATCGCAGCGTCACGCGCGCGACCGACCACGTCTTTGGAGTGCACTTCGATCGCATTCGCGAAGACGAAGACGTCGTCATCGAGCTCCAGCAACGTGCGGGCGACGTGCTCGTCGGTCGTCTCGAAAACGGAAAGAACGTGCGCATCGAACCAGGCTCACCATTCACCGGCCCGATTGTGACGAGCCCTACCGCAAGTGACGCGAAGAAGTCGGGAGAGGCGAAACCATGAAAACCGTTCTTTATGTGCTGCCCGTGTTCGGGGTCACCTCCGTGCTCGTGGGCGCATTCGTCTCGGCTTCGGGGAGCGCGCTCTATGCACGCGTCGAATCGGGACCACGCGCCAACAACGGCGCGCTTTCGTTCCAAATCGAAGTCGGAAACATCGATGGAGAGTTTCGTACGGCCTCGCGCGGTCTGCCCCTCGTCGTTCACGCAACGTACAAGGAAGAGACGGCGCGCCGCGAAGTCGTCACCAACGACGAAGGGATCGCGGAAGCGAACTTCGAATTTTTCGGCTCGAAGGTGGGCACGCCCGTGGAGCTCATCGTCACGAATGGCGAGCACAAAGAACAGCTCGCGCGCGCGACCGGCGAGATCTGGAAGGCGGATCATCCGAAGGGAACGCCCACGTATCTCGCGGCCGTGAAACGCGAGGGAGAGCTGGTGCTCGATGTCGTCGTCGAAGGGCAATTGCTCGCACCTTCCATCGAGCGAAAAGGTTGGGTGCGGATTCGCCGAGGCGAGCAGCTCGTCGAAAGCGCCGCAGTGATGCTCGATGGCGAGGAGATCGACGTCACGAAAGATGGGGATCTTTGCGCTCCGGGCTGGGCGCGATTCACCGTCACTTCGCGTGGCCTCGCACCTCTTTTGCGCGTCCGCGCGAGCCTCGCCGACGACACATTTGGAACATGGGAAGGCGCCTTGCCGCAATTGCAAGGGAGCGGCGGAGTGCGAAAGCTCGAGTCCGTTCCCCCCGATACCGTGCAGCGCGTCGAGATCACTTCCGCAAACGAACGCGAGCTCTTCTACGTCGAAGTCTACGATCGCGCGGGCCGCGCCTACGCGACGACGATGAAGCTCGGACGCACCGGCAACGAGATTGTCGGCAAGGTCGAGCTCCCAGCGCTCGCCCGCGGCCCACATTGGATCTCGGTCACGGGGGACTCTTCCGCGACTGCGGAGACAGCAGTGAGCCCGTTCATCGTCGCAGCCGAACGTCCTACGTGCGGAGATGAAGCCGAGCTCAGCGCGCTCCCCGCACCGCCTCGCGCGCGCAGACTCTTTGCGGATAGCAGCGATGAAATCGTCGGCCACGTGAAGGGCCGGAAAGCGCTCGGCAAAGGCATCGCGGTCTTGGGGCTCTTCATCACGGGCCTCCTCGAGTTCATGGTGTTCCGAAGCGAGCTCGAAAAGGCCGGCGGAAAGACGCAGAGCGTCGTGCCCGTGGTTCTCGTCGCCATCGGCTTTGTCTTGCTGGCCGTCCTCGTCATCAGCCGCTGACACAGAAAAGCAAAACGCCCGCGGGAGAGACTCCAGCGAGCGTTTGCGATCGGCGGACTTTCGTCTCGCCGAGCAGGCAGAGAATAGAGACTTAGAACAAGTCTTTGAGGGTGACGACCGCTTGCTTCTTCTTCTCGAGAAGCGCGTTGACGGCGCGAAGGATGCGCGACTTGGTCGGACCGCTGAGCTTGCCGCCGCTGACGGCTGCGTTGAGCGCGCGATCGGTGACGGGACGACCCGAGTGCGGCTTCTTCTTTTCGCCGACGACTTCTGCCTTCTTCTCGCCTTCCTTGGGCTTACGATTCGCGAACTTCGTCTTGCGGTCTTCGGCCGTGAGGCGCTCGAGCTTGTAAGACGTCGCAAGGAGGCGGCGCGTGTCGATTTTCTTGTCGGCGAGGAACTTCTGGAGCTTGGTGTCGGCCATGGTGCTTTCCTTTGGAGATAGCTGGAAAAAGGGTTCGCGAACTTAGACCAGAACGAAAACCGTCGCAAGCATCGACGGGAAGGCTCATTTTGCGGCTAACCGCGGCCTTTCGGACATTGCGTAGGTCAGCGCCGCGGCATCAAGAATAGGCATCATCTCGCGCACTTCGCGCGGCGCATGCTCTTTGCGAGAGCGCGCCTCCATGCTCGGCCTCCTTCGCGAAGCACTGCCTCAAAGGCGACTCGCCCTCCCCGTTCTCGCGATCTTCGGCGGCGCGCTCTTCGCGGGGCCCCTGCTGGCGAAGTTCGCGGCTCCCGTCCTTCTCGTCGCTCTCGGAGTCGTTGCGTTCAGTCGAACGTGGTCCGTCGCGCTCGTGCTCGCTCTCGGACTCGCTGTCGGCCACGCTCGCAGCCGGTACGCGCTCGACGCATTCTTCGAGCGCCGCGCTCTTCTTGCATCGATCTTTCCCCATCCAGTGCGCTGCACCGGTCGCGGCACGGTCGTCAGTCCCGCGACGCGACGCGGCGACATCTACCGCTACGAGGTCGAAGTGGAGCCCTCCGCCGACTGCAACGGCGCGATGATGCCCATCTCTTTTCGCGCCGTTCTCTCGGGCGAAGACGCACCGCGGCTCGTCGGTGATCGCATCGAGCTCGTGGCCGATCTCGCGCGGCAAGAAGCGTTCGCGAACTTCTCTCTCGACGATGCCGCGGCGAGAGGAGCGCGAAAAGGCTCCGACCTTTCGGGCACCCTGCTCGATTCGTCGCTCCTGACAGAAGAGTCCGAGCGAGCCTCGACCTCATGGCCGCACCGTGCCGCCCTCGCTCTGTTGCGCGCGATCGATCGTGCGCGCGCGACGACACGCAGCGCGATCTTGCGCGACTACGCGCCTTCGACGAGCGGACTCGCTCGTGCCCTCGTGCTCGGCGAAAACGATCTCGACGACGCCGAGAGTGAAGCATTCCGTGCGAGCGGCCTTTCGCACCTTCTCGCCGTATCGGGTACGCATCTCGTCTTCGCGATCGGCTTTCTCGTAAAGGCGATCGAGTGGCTGCTCAAGAGATCCGTAGAGCTCGCGTTGCGCATCGACGTGCGGAGACTCTCTTCGGCGATCGCGATTCCGCTCACCTGGGTCTACTGCATCTTTGCTGGCAACAGCGGTTCGGCCGTGCGTGCTTCCTGGATGCTCTCGGTGGCTCTCTTCGCTCGCGTGCTCGACAGCAAGCCGGATGCCGTGCGCGCGTTCGCGTGGTCGATGATCTTCGGCGCATGGGTCGAGCCCTTGGCGATCTTCGACATCTCGTTCGTGCTCTCGATCGCGGCGACAGCCGGGCTCTTCGTCTTCACCCCACGCATGCTCGAATGGCTCGGCGGCGCTCCAAAGGCTCTGCGTTCGCTGACCTTCGCACATACGCCCGTCGCTGCGACCCTCGGAGCAACGATCACGTGCATCCCCCTCGTGTTGCCGCTCGGCGAGAAGCAGGGCCTTCTCGGACCTCTCGCGAATCTCGCGGCGGCTCCGCTCGGAGAATGGTGCGCGCTTCCGCCTTCATTGCTTCATCCGCTCCTCACGGGAATGCATCTCGATCTCCTCGCGCGCATCGTCGCGCGCATCGCGAGCGGTTCTCTCTATCTCGTTCGAGCGATCGCACTCGGATCGTCGCGGGTGAGCGTTGGGAGCGGGTTTCCTCCGCTCGGCGGAGAGCTCGCATCGTTTGCGATCTTCGCGCTCTACTTTCTTCTCGAGACGCGTCGCCTGCGCAGACTCTTCGCGAGCGCGCTATTTTTGGTCTCGGTGTGGCTGTGTGAGCGCGTCGTTCGCGCACCGAGACGGACGCTCACGATCGAGTCGTTCGATGTCGGCCAAGGTGATGCGGCGCTGCTTCGTTTGCCCATGGGCGGCGCCGTTCTCGTCGACGCCGGCGGAATCGTCGGTAGCCCCATCGACGTCGGCGAGCGCGTCGTCCGTGCAACCCTGAGACGAGAGCGCATTTCTCGGCTTCATTTTGCGATGCTCTCTCACCCTCATCCGGATCACTTCGGAGGAATGAGCGCAGCTCTCAGAGATGTCGTCGTCGAAGAATTTTGGGACACGGGCCAAGGCGAATCGGAAGGAGCGAAGGGGCCCTACGCCGACCTCCTCGGAGCGTTGCGCGAGCGGAACATCCCAATTCGCCGGCCCGACACGCTCTGCGGCCCGCACGAGATCGAAGGCGTGCAGTTCGAGGTGTTCGCGCCCTGCCCATCGTTTTCGAGCGCTCGATCTCCCAACGACAACTCGTTCATCGTTCGCGTGACTTTCGGAGCTCAGTGCGCGCTCTTCATGGGAGACGCCGAGCATGAAGAGGAGGCTGACTTTCTCGCGCGAACGAACGTTCACTGTGAGGTCCTCAAGGTCGGCCATCACGGAAGCCGCACGTCGTCGACGCCCGCCTTGCTCGAACGACTCCGCCCCACGGCCGCGATCATTTCCACGGGGGTGCGCAATCGTTTCGGTCATCCACACGATTCGACGATCGCAGGGCTCGAGGCACATCACGTCGCAATCTTGCGAACGGACCTCCTCGGAGGAATTCGCCTGGAAACGGACGGCAAGCAGTGGAATTTTTCGAATGCTTTCAGGCGTTCGAGTCAAGGACGCTCCTTCGGATTCCTCGATTGAGGCGAACGAGAAACATTGTCTTCGCGGGCCCCTCTCGCCTCTTGCCGAACGTCGCATGGCTCGCTAGTGAAGGGGCCATGGCGGAACGAATTGTCACGATGATCGACGCCGCGGCCATTGCCGCGCGTGTCCAAGAGCTCGGCAAAGAGATCACGCGCGATTATCAGGACAAGCCACTCGTCCTCATCGTGGTGCTCAAGGGCAGCTTCGTCTTCGCGTCGGATCTCGCTCGCGCGGTCGATCTCCCGCTCCGTATCGATTTCCTAGGCGTTCGTTCCTACGGCGAAGGCACGGAGTCGAGCGGCGTCGTGCAAATCACGCACGACCTTTCGAAGCCCATTGCGGGCGAAGACGTCCTCATCGTCGAAGACATCGTCGATACGGGCCTCACGATTGCTCACCTCATGGATCTCCTCCGCACGCGCAATCCACGCAGCGTCAAAGTGTGCTCGCTGCTCCACAAGCCCGCCCGTGCGCGCGTCGAAGTGAAGGTCGACTACCTGGGCTTCACGATCGAAGACAAGTTCGTCGTCGGTTACGGCCTCGACTTCGCGGAGCGCTACCGCAACTTGCCCTACATCGGCCTCGTCGAGCGCGAGTAAGGCATCATGAGCAAGCGACTCCTCTTCCTCGAGAAGATGACGCGAGAAGGATCGACGGATCCGATGGCCTGGTATGGCCTCGCGATGGAATACCGTTCTCTCTCGCGGACGGACGAAGCCCTGCAGACGTTCACGACGCTTCGCACGGCCAACCCCGACTACGTCGCGATGTATCTGATGTGCGGGCAGATGCTCGAGCAAGCAGGGCGCACGAGTGAAGCGCGCGAATGGTTGCTCGTCGGCATCGACGTCGCCAAAAAGACGCGCAACTCCCATGCGCTCTCCGAGCTCGAATCGGCGCTCGGAACGCTCGCGGACGCCTGATCGGCCGCGTCGCACCTTACGTCTTCGACAATCGGCGCCGGGCACGCCCGTTTCGCGCGAAATGCGTTGTACGCTCGGAGCATGGCCTCGCGCAGGAGACCCTGGACCTGTTCTTTCGCTGCTCTTTTTGCAGCGTTGACCTTGCTCCTTCTCGCGTTTTTTCTGGCGCGGGCCGAGGCGAACCATCCAGAGACGACACAAATCCTCGGGTGCGAGGAGATGCCGCAGCTGATTGTCCGCGCGGCGACTCCCGCCGACGCACGACGCGAAGAGACGCGCACGGCTTCGGACGAAAAAGAGCTCGAGATGGCGGACATCGACCGCGCCATGGCGAAGGCCCATCCGCGCAGCACCGAAGACGATTCTGGAGGGAGTCCGTCGACCGCGTTCACCCGCGAGGGGCGCGCTTCGAGTTCAGCGCATCTTCGGCTCGCACACTCGCGACCTTCGAACTTCCTGCGTGAAAATAGGGTCGGTTCACGATTACGTGCCGAGCACGTCGTTCGGCTGAATTGAGACTGCGCGGCAAGTAGAAGATCGCTGACGACGATCTCGTCGTTCTCCTTCGTGCGCTTCGAAGGGGAACGCTTGCCTTCATCGAGACCCGTCTCGCCCTCACTCTTTCTTCGCGGACACACATCATGGGTCACATTCCCCTTCTCGACGAACTCGCGCTCATCGCAGTGCTTGCCGTCGTCGTCTCACTTCTTCTCTCGCGCCTCAAGCTGCCGACGGTTGCAGGCTTCCTTCTCACCGGCGCTCTGATGGGTCCTTACGGGTTCGGGCTCGTTCGCTCGGTCCATTCGATCGAAGTGCTCGCCGAGGTCGGCGTCGTTCTTTTGCTCTTCACGATCGGCCTCGAGTTCTCGCTCGCGCGCCTTCGTCACATCTTTCGCCAGGTCCTCTTCGGGGGCTCGCTGCAGGTCGGTTTGACGATTGCCGCAGCGGTAGCAGTCGCTCGTCTCGCCGGCAGACCGCTCACCGAAGGCTTGTTTTACGGCTTCGTTTTCGCTCTCTCGAGCACGGCGATCGTCTTGCGCGCGCTCGGAGAGAGGCGTGAGCTCGACGCACCTCATGGGCGATTCATCGTGGGAGCGCTCATCTTTCAAGACCTCGCGGTCGTCCCCATGGTGCTGGTCGTCCCGCTCCTCGGTACCGCGGCTGCAGCCAAAGATGCGTCGCTCGACATCGCGCTCGCGCTCGGAAAGGCCGTTGCCGTCGTCGTCCTCACGATCGTCGTCGCTCGAATGGTCGTGCCGCGTCTCCTTGCGCGCGTCGATGCGGCCAAAAGTCGCGAAGTGTTCCTGCTCGCCATCCTCGGCATCTGCATCGGCACGGCGTGGCTCACGTCGATGGCGGGACTCTCGCTCGCGCTCGGCGCATTCCTCGGCGGCATGGTCGTCGCCGACACCGAATACGGGCACCGCGCCATGGGAGACATCTTGCCCCTCCGCGACGCATTCGTGAGCGTGTTCTTCATCTCGCTCGGAATGCTCTTCAACATCGAGAGTGTGCGTCAGCAGCCACTTCTCGTCGCCGGCCTGCTGTTCGGATTTCTCGTCGTGAAGGGTGTGCTCGCGATCTTCGCAGCGATGGCCATGCGCTTTCCGGCACGCGCGGCATGGCTCGCGGGTATCGGTCTTGCCCAATTCGGCGAGTTCGGTTTCGTTCTCGCTCGTCTCGGAGAATCGAGCGGCGTCGTCAAAGCCGAGGCCATGCATCCGCTTCTCGCAGCAGGAATCGCCAGCATGTTTCTCACGCCGATCCTCATTCGTCTCGCGCCGCACCTCACGGCTGGAGAACGTTTGCTCGCCCCGCTCGAACGCCTCATCGGTGTTCGCAGTATCGACGAAGCCGACGAGCACGCGACGCTGAAGGACCACGTCATCATCGTCGGCTATGGGCTCGCTGGCCGCGCCGTCGCCAAGGCGCTCTTCGTGTCGAAGGCCTCCTTCGTGGTGCTCGAGCTCAACGCCGAGACGGTGCGAAAGAGCAAAGAGTTCGGCCTGCCCATCTACTACGGCGACGCCACGAGCGAGGAAGCGCTCGGGCACGCGCACATCTCGACGGCGCGCGCTCTCGTTCTCTTGATGAACGATCCCCTTGCCGCCGAACGCGTCGTCGCCACGGCGACCCGCGTTGCACCGAATGTTCCCGTGCTCATGCGCACGCACTACCTCGCCGATCGCGAGCGCCTCACGCGCGTGGGCGCAAAGGAGATTGTCGCCGAAGAGGTCGAGGGCGCAGCCGAAATCATGGAACGCATCCTGCGCTGGGTAGACGTCGATCCCCACGACATCGAGGCTCGAATTTCGGCATTTCGTGAAGAAACACGCGGTCCGAGCGCCTGACGGCTTTTTTCGTCGCGAGTTGTCACGAACGTCTTCTTGCTGCCTATCGTTCAAAAGGAGACGAACACATGTGGAAAGAACGCATCCGTAAGTTTTGGCCCCTTGCGACCCTCGCCCTCGTGACGAGCGCCGCCTCGGGATTCGCCTATCAGAAGGTCGCCGGAGCGGAGTGTTGCGCGCCGGGAGCCGCATGCTGCAAACCGGGAGCTGCGTGCTGCGCGAAGTTCCATCACAATCATGCAGAGGCAGCTCCGGAGCAACACGCCTCCCGTTGAGAGATCCGGTTGGAAGAAACAAGACGACGTGAGCTCGAACGCGACTTTCAGCGTCTCCAAGGCGGGGATCGGTCTGCGCTCGAGCCCGCGTTTCGGATCCTCTTTCCCATCGTACGCTCCTTCGCGGCGCGGCTTCTCTCTCCAGCAGAGTCCGAAGACGCCGCTCAGCTCACGCTCGAAAAGGTCTTTGCGCGCATCGATCAGTACGACGCCGGTCGTCCCGTTCTTCCTTGGGTGCTCGCGATCGCCGAATGGGAGTGTCGAACGCTGCGTCAGCGAACGCGGCGGAGAAAAGAAGATACCGACGTCACGCTCGAAAAGAAGCGCACTGAAGATGAATCTCCCGAAGGCAACGCCGCACGCCACGAAGAGCTGCAGCAGGTATTTCAGGCGATGGGAGAGCTCTCGGAGACCGACCGTCTCGCACTTCGAGAATTCTTTTTCGACCATGACGAGGTCGCCGACGCGAACGCCCGCAAACGAAAGCAACGTGCGCTCGAGCGCCTGCGCCTTGTGGTGAGGAGGCTCTATGGCTGGTGAATCGACCCAACGGATGGCTTCGGAGGACCTCGGCCGCGCGAAGAACGCCTACGAACGCGCACGCTTCATGCGCGCGATCTCCGGGACGATTCCGTTCTCGCTCGTCGTCGCCTTTGCGATGATCTTCGGTACGCGACGTGAGATCGGATTGCCTCTCGGTGTGGCGTTGCTCGGCCTCGCGGCATTCTCGCTTCATCGCGGAGGACTTTTCGGACGCGCCGTATTGCCGGGAATTGTCGCGGGTATCTTTCCGCTCTTGCTCGCATTCGCTGCACGCGCTTGTGGTCACGTTTGCATGGGCGATAGTTGCATGTCGCTCTGCGTTCCTGCGTGCTCGATGGGAGGGCTCGTGGCCGGCGCGGGATTGGCATGGCTCGGCCTCCGCACGAAGATGGCGCCGACGTTCTTCGTCGCTGCCTTTGGCTTCACGCTCTTGACGGGCGCGCTCGGCTGCTCCTGCGTCGGCAGCGCCGGCGTCTTGGGTCTCTTCGCTGGACTAGTGGTGCCGCTTCTACCCGCGCTCGGGATTCGACGGCACGCGTGAGATTCAGTCTTTTCGCGAGCTACGGAGGGCGTCGATGCGCGGCTTGATTTTCGCCTCTTCGCCACGCTCCGTCGGCTCGTACAAGCGCTCGCTCGCGATGCGATCGGGCAAGTAGGTTTCACCCATCACGATGCCGCCGTGGTCGTGCGCGTACTTGTAGTTTGCACCGAAACCTTCGTTCGCCATGAGCTTCGTCGGAGCGTTGCGGAGCTTGAAGGGTACTTCGAGCGCGCCGAACTTCTCGACGAGCGCCTTTCCCTTGTGCCACGCCATGCCCGCCGCGTTCGATTTCGGCGCGCACGCGAGATAGCAAGCGGCGTGGGAGAGTGCATAGAACCCTTCGGGAAGGCCCACGCGCTGCACGGTGTGATCCGCCGCGGTCACGACCATCAGGGCGCGCGAATCCGCGAGTCCGATGTCTTCGCTCGCAAAGATGAGCATGCGACGCAGCACGAACAACGGATCCTCTCCGCCTTCGAGCATTCGCATCATGTAATAGACGGCCGCGTCCGGATCAGAGCCACGCATCGACTTGATGAACGCGCTGACGACGTCGTAGTGCTGGTCTCCCGATCGATCATGGCGAATCGATTCCTCGGGCCGAATCTCGCGAAGGCGATCGAGTGTGAGAACCGACTCTTTGCGCGCAACGATCTCGTTCGCCGCCAGCTCGAGCGTCGTCAGCGCGCGCCGCGCGTCGCCCGCCGCGCGGTCGGCAATTGCGGCAAGGGCATCCTTTTCGGCGGTGATCCCCATCTCACCGAGTCCGCGTGCGCGATCGACGAGCGCTGAGTCGAGGAGGCGCACGAGCGACTCGTCGTCGAGCGGTTGCAGCCGCACGGTTTGGCAGCGCGAAAGAAGCGCGGGATTGACGGAAAAAGATGGGTTTTCGGTCGTTGCACCAACGAGGACGACGAGCCCGCTCTCGACGTGCGGCAAGAACGCGTCTTGCTGCGCGCGATTGAAACGGTGAATTTCGTCGACGAAAAGAATCGTGCGCGAGCCACGGGTCTCGCGAATGGTGCGCGCTTCTTCGATCGCGACGCGGAGATCGGCGATGCTCCCGAGCACGGCGCTGAACGAGATGAAGTGAGCTTCGACACTCTTTGCGAGCAGCTTTGCGATCGTCGTCTTCCCCACGCCGGGTGGTCCCCAGAGAAGGAGGGACGGCACGCTGCGTTTGGGATCCGGATCGGAAAGAAAGCGGAGCCCGCGGAGCGCTCGCTCCTGCCCGAAGAGCTCTTCGAGGGTGCGCGGGCGCATGCGTTCGGCGAGAGGAGCATCTCCCGTGGGCAATCCGCTCTCGAAGAGGCGCGACTGCAACCCCGAACTCTTTTTCGCGGCCATTTCTGTCACTATAGTCGGCGAGTCCTCAACTTCCATCCGGCACGGGACGGAAAAAGAGGCACCTCGAAGATGACATGACGGACGAAGGCGTAATTCTGATTCCGTTCGGCGTGACTGCGCGTTGGAAAGGGCGTGGGCTCGGTCTCGCGTCGCTTTTGCAGCGCTCGTCCGAGAATGTCCCCTTCGCGTTGGCGCAACTCCTGACGAAGCCGGAAGGTGACGCGCCTCCTGGCGCCAATGGGGAACAAGACATCGACGTCGTCGAAACGCTCCTTCCGCCGGCCGATTGGTCGACGCTTCGCAAGCGCGGCGATTCACCCCTGCGTGCTCGGTGGATCATCACGGGCAGCCTGCACCCTCCCGAAGACGATCCTGGCGAGCTGCGCATCTTTGCCTACGACGCGTTGACGGGCATTCCTGCTGCGGCGGTCTCGCATTGGATCGAGGAGGAGACGGCGGCGAGTGACATCCGCGACGCGTTCGAGCACCTCTATCGCGACGCAGGAATCGGTTCGCCGGGCCTCTCGGCTCTCGGTGAGCTCGCATGGGAGCCGTTCGACCTCTTGCTCCTCGGCGAGGCGAAGCAAGCACCGCACCCTTTGCGAGGCAGCGCGCGCAATCCGCTGGCGGCGCTTGCCTGTTTCGAACGCGCGCTTTCGCTGAAGGTCGACTCGAGCTACCTCGCGACTCGGCTCGCAGGGCTCGCGGCGGCGATCGGCTTTTCAGAAGATGATCGCGGCATGCCCATCGCAGAACGTGCAATCTCGCGGGCACTCGGCGACGCTCCGGACTCTTACGAGTTGCACGAAGTATCCGCCGCGCTCGCTCTTTCGCGGCGCGACTTCGGCGCTTCCGAGACCCACGCGCTCGATGCAATTGCTCGCGATCCCTCACGCACGAAGAGCTACGCGATGCTCGCCGAAACACGGCGGCGCGCGGGCGATCTGCCAGGCGCCGACGCAGCCCTCGCTCGCGGCTTTGCCATCACGACCGACCCACTGTTGCTCCACGAGCGCGCCATCCTCCATCGTGATCGCGGGCGCACGTTGGAAGCGCGCGCGGCTTGGGAGACGGCGCTCGCGTATCGTCCGCTGTTCGAGCCGGCCTACGTCGATTTTGCGAATCTCGCGATCGAGAC
>JAHFDV010000012.1:0-15860 GCA_023248815.1 Myxococcales bacterium | reverse complement strand
CGCCGATTGCGATTCGCATGGGGCTTCGACTTCTCGATGCGGCCGAACCGCCCTCGCTTTCGCGCGCGGCCAAGGAGCGGAGGCTTGCGGAGCGCTATATCGATCGGGTCCCTCACGACCCCTTCGGTCACGAGATTTTTGGACGCGCGGAAGAAGCGCTCGGCAACGCAGCAAGTGCGGAAGCGAGCTTGCGACGAGCGCGGTCTCTCGAAGCGAGCGAACCTTCCCTTGCCGCAAAGAGCGCCAAGACCGTCAAGCCGACGAGCGCCCAGGCTGTCGTTGGCTCGCCGGACACAAAAGCGGGTCTATTTCAGCGCCTTTTCGGTGGTCGCGCGCGCAAAACGTAGATGCGTCGCGCGTGGGACGAGTGCGAACGCCGGTCTTTTTCGTGGCATACTCTCAGTGCGATATGCCTTCCGAGACCGCACGCCTCTCGGCACTCCGCCGCAACTACTCCCGCGCCTCGCTCGACGAGAAGGATGTCGCGCGCGATCCCATCGAGCAGTTTCAACGCTGGTTCGAAGAGGCGCGCAAAGTGGAAGACGTCGAACCGAACGCGATGACGCTCGCGACGGTCGACGCCAAAGGACATCCGAATGCGCGCATCGTGCTTCTGAAGGGAGTCTCCGACGGCGGTTTCACGTTCTTCACGAACTACGAGAGCGACAAGGGACGTGAGCTGACGAAGCACAAGAACGCGGCGCTCGTCTTCCATTGGCCCGGCCTCGAACGGCAAGTTCGCATCCGCGGGAAAGTGAAGCGCGTCTCGCGTGCAGCCTCCCGCGAATACTTCGAGAGCCGTCCGCGGCAAAGTCAGCTCGGAGCTCTCGCTTCGGCGCAGAGCGAAGCGATCGCGAGTCGGAAGGTCCTCGAACGATCATTTGCTTCGCTCGAGAAGCGCTATGCCGGCCTCACCGTTCCTCTTCCCGACTTCTGGGGCGGATTCCTTCTCGTGCCGGTTGCGATCGAGTTCTGGCAAGGTCGGCCCAGTCGTCTTCACGATCGCATTCGTTATCGGTGGGAGAAAACGAAGTGGGTTCGCGAGCGTCTCGCTCCGTGACGGGCCGGCTTCGTTCGCGCGTCGGACGATTCGCTCTCGTCGCGAGCTCGTTCGCTTCCCTGTCGTATTTGGTCGACTGCAAAACCGTCGAACCGACCCCGAAGACCGCGAGCCGCGCGATTCCGAGCGGCATTGCTCCGTCATTTGCGCCTCGGGAGACGAGCCAATTCACGCTCGAGTATGCCGATTCACTTCCGCGCGGCGCAGTGCGTGTCGACGATCGCCGCTGGATCGTCTTTCCCCCCGATGATTCACCGGGAGCCCATGAAGGCACGCGACTCGAGTGGCTCGCTTCGGGCGTTCTTCGAACGTCGCTCGAACCCTTGAGCACGAAGCCACGCCAGATCGTGCGCATCCCCGAGCATCTGGGACACGGCTGGCTCTTCGTCATCCACAATAGAATCTTTCGGTCGGAAGAATGGCTCGGCGCGCTGAGTTCTCCGACGAGCTTTCCTTCGACCATCGCGGCCGTGCACGTCGGGCTCGATCGACTCTACGTCGTCGACGAGGCGGGTCGGATCTTTGCGCTCGATGGCACCGGTGAGATCGTGCCCGTCGTCGGGTGGCCGACGGCTCCCAATGTCAGTCAGTTTGCGGCGGTCGATGCCTTGCGCGCTGTCGCTGCGGGCGACGTCATCGGCTCGACGGTGACGTTCGACGGCGGGCGGACCTTTTTACCAATCGAGCCACAGCTCACACCGAATCGAACGGAGGCCATCGACGGCAAGCTCTACGTTCAAGCTCTCGGCAATGCTCCTCGCGCGAGCGCGCCCCGCACCAACGTCATTGCGCAGACGTCTCCGCCGAGTGCTGGAGGCCCTTGGTACGAGATCCAACCGAATGGGCACGCGGAGCCGCGTGATCTGCCGCGAAGGGAAGCGCCTCCACGCCTCTCGCCAAAGCGCTCGGCCCTATCTCTCGCCGTCGAAAGTGGTTGGCCGTTCGAGGACGGGACGATTCTTTATGTCGAAGAGGGTGCCGCCGTCCGCTTGCGTGAGAGCGATGGCAGTCTCGTCTCCCGAACCGCGCTCGATCCTCGGCTTGCGAAGGCGACATGCCAAGCGACGCGTCTCGGCGACGGCATCGGGTTCGTCTGCACGACCACCATGAGGACCAGCATCGTGAAGGTCGATCGCGCAGGCCAATTCGGCATTCTTCGAGAATTCCCGCGCAAACGACGCGTGACATCCTCTGGCAACGGCGCACTCGTGATCTCGGGTGGATGCGAAGAAGGGGAAGAAAACGCAGCTTCGTTCTGCGTTCATCATGTCACCGGAAGATGGCAAGACGTGTCGCTCGCGGGTGGAACGGGCCGTGAGCATCTCGTGGCTCGGCGCGACGAGTCCCTCTTGGTGCTTCGCCCGCCGAACGAAACGACGGAAGGGACTACCATTCTCTTCGCTCGCGGCAAAACTCACGCGACGGCCATCAATGCAGATCAATGTGGATTGGATCTGCGATCGGCGGTGTGGCTCGACGGCTTCGAAGAGCGCGACGATGGAACATTCGGCGGATGGCTGCTGACCGAGCAAAAGTTCGTCGCCGTCTCTTTCGACGCCAATGGTCAGCTCGCGCAGTGCACGCCACAGGCTCAGGTCGGACCGACGATCGTCTCCGGTCGTTATGGGCTCACCTGGAGCGAGAACAGCGCCTCGCAGACCATCGACGGCGGCAAGACGTGGTCGATCGTGCAAAGCCCCGCGAAGATCAAGGAGGAGGGGCGAGCGGAGCGACGGGCGTGTGGCGCGGCAGGATGTGTGGCTTTTGGCTGGGTTCGAACCGGCTGGGATGCAACGAGCACGGGAGCCTCTCCCAAGAAGGCGGGGGTCGTAGTCCCAGTGCCTCGTCGCGATCCAGCTCCGCGGATCGCGCTCGATTGCGCAGTGACGTCCGTGCGTTCGGGTGATCCTGCGGCTGCAGCGCGCGCCTTCATGGGACACGATCTCGAACCTAAAGATGATCCGCGGCTCCCGTTCTTCGGAGTGAGCCCCAAGCTCGGCGCGCCACCGCCCGAGCGCGTGGATCTCCACGACGTGCGGGACGAGGGAGCATCGATGCCCGTCGGGCGCGTCTATGTCTTCGGCGAAGGTGGGCTGATGGGATCACACGTCGACTTCAGCGTGGCGTGGATCGATCCTTTCGGTCGTGCATCTCAAGTGTTCTCTTCCGATCACGCGCACGCTCCGTCGATCATCGCCGACAACTCGTCGCCGATATCGATCGTCCGGAGGTCTTCGCCAGCGTTCGGGCGAAGCGGCAGTGGGTTGATGATGCGTCTCATCGTCGACGAAGATCCACGCTCGGGCGTGCTCCTCGCACGCATGACCTACGGGACGGGGGTCGAGACGGCCGCGTTCGCGATTCAAGAGAGGGCCGCGCCGCAACCAATCGTGCGCGCAACGGGCGAGCCTTTCCGCGAGATCGACAGTGCGGCACGCGTCGGCAACACCCGCTATCTCCTTTCGACGACGAGCCAAGGCGACGAGGGCGATCGTGTTCTTCAATCGGAGCTCTATCGTGTCGACGGCACGACCGCGCGGCTTCTCGCGACGATTCCGCGAAACCCAAGGACCATTACGCGTGGTGGCTGGTCGCGCACGGCACGCCTCGCACCTTCGACCGACGGACACAGCATCGCCATCATGTTCGACGGAGAGGGCATCGAGTCGAGTGGCGACCACTGGCTCCTCCAAGTCGACTCGGATTCAGGCGCGTTCGGAATGCCCGTCCTGGTGAAGGATCCCGTGCTCGCCACACTTCATGGCTGTCGAGAGGGCGACGAGGGGTTTCGCTACTCTGCATCGTTCCCTGGCTCGATCACGGCGCGGATCGATTCCCGCGAAGAGAGCGGAGACCGCGTCTTCGCTCGCTGGATCTTCAATGGCACCGAGCCCTGCCTCGAGGCCCTTCACGCGCTCGGAAGCGAGACTCCGAAAAGCGGCGGCAAACGCGCGGTCGCCAAGGATGCGATCACCGCAAACTTCATCAGCGCCAGCTCGAGCACGAACTTGAGCTGCAAGACTTCGTCGCCATGAGCCGCTTCTCGGCGAAGGCGCTCTTCGTCGCAAGCGCGCTCGTGCTCCCGTTGTTCGCCTTCGGACTCGGCGTGGTCTCGTCGGGCTCGCCATTTACGAAGCGGCGCGGCGACCTCTTCACCGCACCGCTCCTTCTGCGATCGTGGCTTGCCCTCGATCTCGTACCGGGACGAGACGGCGTGGAGAAGCGCGAGGTGCGCACCGTTCCGGGCGGGAGAACGACGCTGTCCAGCGATGAGCTCACGCGCATGCAGGCTTATGCGGCCACGCGTTATACGTCGCTGCTCGACGTCCCCTTCGGTGCCGATGAGCAGAAGATCGTGGAAAGTCTGACGGGCAGCGCGCTTGCCAAGCCGTCCGATTTGGGACCGCTCAATCGGATCTGGTACGAGCGAAAGCCGATCGTCGCACGCGCCATCGACCGCGCCGATCTTTTGACGGCGGCAATTCGCGCCGGACGCTATCTCGCCCGAGTCCAACGCCCCGATGGCCGCTTCCACTACCTCCTAGACGCGGTGAGCGGTGCGCCTATAGATGCAGAATACAGTTATCCGCGCCACGCGGGAACGACGCATTTTCTCAACGAGCTCGTCGCGGTGACGGGTGATCAATTTCTCGCGTTGACGGCGCAGCGTGCACGGACTGCCCTCGTCGAAGCGGTCGCCCCCTGCTCACCGCACGGGACGTGTCTCATCGAAAACGGCGAAGGGTCGGTGATTGCGGCGGCCCTCGCGATCCTCGCGCTGCTTCCCGAGACGGATGGGCGAGGAAAAGCCGCCATCGACGGTCTCGAGATCTTCGTGAGCAGCGCCGTGAACGAACGAGACGAATTCTTCGGCACGTTCAACGTCGCGCGACGAACATTCTCGGACGTTGGAATGCTCTACGTCGAAGGCGAGTCCATCCTCGCGCTCTTGCGAAAGGGGAACCCTTCTCCCGAGCTCGTTGGCCGCGTCGATCGCGCGTTCGAGCGAGCCCTCGACCGCTGGCAGTTCTTAGGCGATCGCTACTACATCGGTCAACACCACTGGACCTGCCAAGCCGTGCTCGCTTTTGAATTGGCGCATCGGCGCTCGGAGCGTGGGCTGGACTTCTGCGAACGCCACCAACGTCTCGAAGCGCAGCTTCAAATCACGAACGGCTCCGAAGACGACGGAGCCTTCGGCGTACTCCCTCTACCCGTCCCGCAACTCGCCCAAGCCGCCGCGATCGGAGAAGGCTGGATCGCAACGTACGACGCCATGCAGCGCGCGGGCCGCCATCCCTCTCCCGAATTCCGCGCGAGCCTCCATCGACTCCTCGCCTACCTCCTCCGCGCGCAAAACCTCCCGGCGCACCTCCTCAAAGATCCCGGGCGCGTCGACGGAGCGTTCCCCACGAGCCGAGTCGATCTTCAGCTCCGCATCGACATGACCCAACACGCCGGCTCAGCCCTGTTGAGAGCCTCGCAACTGAACCTGAACGGCGAATAGCCCTGCCGAGGCCAGCGTCGCTCTGCGGCTTCTCCGCGCATCGCGTGACAAGCCCCGCGCGCGAACGCGCGCAAAGCAAAATAGGGAAAGGCACGCAAACGCGAAACCAAAGCGAGCGGATGAATCGCTGCCTTCGCAACGTCGAGGCAGCGCTCTATCCGCGCATCAGGCCCTCTCGCGCGAATCGCGCTCTCTCCCGCGTGCCGACCCCGCGCGCGAACGCGCGCCAAACAACATAGCGAAGCGCCACGCAGAGCCGTAACCAAAGCGAGCGGATGAATCGCTGCCTTCGCAACGTCGAGGCAGCGCTCTATCCGCGCTGCGGTTACGCCGCGTGTCGCTTCTTCAACTCGACGCGCATGCTGTCGTAGCTCGGCGTCTCTTCGCCGAAGGCGCGCTTGAACAAGTAAAGGGCTTGGTGGACGTCAGCCTCGTCTGGGATTTCGTTCGAACCGGCGAGCAGGTTGCGATCGATCGCGAGAGCCATTGCGGCTTCGAGCTCGTCTCCCCTCGCGGAGGCAAGGTAGGCCTCTGCTTCATTTCGCGTAACGGTCTCAATCGAACTCAAGTGAACCCGAGAGTGCTTTTGCGTCATCCGTACCCCTTTCGTTCTTTCCGTGACTGTTCTCTTCCTTTTCTTCGCCCCTTCCGCTTTGAGGGCGAGCGCCATTTGTTCTTTGTCTCTTTCGATAAACTTAACGCTTATCGAAGGGCTGACCAACTTCGTGGCGCCGTTTTGTAGTTCGATGTGAGAGAGGTGAGGCCTTATACGAGGCCGTTCGGCTCGACGTCGGTGCCACGAAGTACCGTCTTTCGAGCCAAAAAACGCAGGAATGCGGCCACGAGATAACCGGCCACGAGAAGCAAGAGCACGACGGCAACTTGGCGCACGCGCGTTGCAACGAAGAAGCTCGAGAGTCCGGCGAGGGCTGCAAAGAGCGCCGTCCAAGCGCGAGGGGGCGCGCCGAAGAAGCCGCGGAGAACGAAGAGCGCGAGCGATCCTCCGAATACCTCCGCCGCTCCGAGCGCACCGTGATGCGGCATGCCGACGAAAAGGAGAATCGGCAGCGTGATGAAGATTCCTTCTTCGAGCGCGCGCAGCGGACTCGACTTGTCGCCCATCCGGAGGGCCATGACGAGTGCAAGGACGGGCGCCATCGGCGTCGCGAAGAGCGCAGGTCTGTCCCAGCGAGCGGCCGTGACGATCTCCTCGAGGCGGATCGTCGCAGTGACGCGCGAGACGAAGAAGAGCGTGACGAGGAGAATCGCGGTCTCCCAGCACCAAACGCGAATGTGTCGTCGCAGCATGCGCGAGCCCGTGATGAGGCAGAACAAGACCGCACCGAGCATCACGAGATCGACGTGCGCGAACCCGCCCATCGACGTGGCCACCGCCATCGAGAACGAAACGAGCAGAGCGCCGACGTGCGGCGAGGAGAAGTGAAATCGCCGCGTCTCGATCGGACGGAAAAGAATCGGTGGTGCGGCGATCGCCAGGAGAAGCGCGAGGAAAAGGCCGAGCAGAACGATGGCGCCTTTGGGAGCGTGATCGCTCCGCGGCGCGGGAACCTCGATCCGCTCGTCTCCACGCAAGACGAAGAGCGATGCATCCGAGCTCTCACCGACGAGATCCGCGAGGTCATGAATGCGCAAGTGGCCGCGCGAAGCGACGATGTCTCCCGCGACGAGGCCGTGATCCATCGCTGGGCTCTTCGCCGTCACTTCGCGTACGACCAGCGCACCTTCGTCGTCCTCAGAAGCCGTCACGCCGAATCGTTCGAGCTCGCGCTTTCCTTCTTCGGAGAACGCGAGGAGACGCGCGGCATCTTCCGCGCGATGAATTTCGAGGTGCACGTTCTCGATCGTGAGGACGATCGGCTCTTCATCGCGTTGGAACGTCGCGAAGCCGACCTCGACCGTTCCATCGAACGCCGCATGCGAAGTGTCGGTCTTCTCGAAGAGTGCGTGCTCGATCTCGGTTCCGACCTTCAGCTCGAGGGAGCTCGCGCTCACGACGCGCGCAGGGACGACGACGTCGATGTCGACCGTGCCCGCACCTCTTCGTTCCGCGCGACCCTTCAAATGCACGTGAGGCGGATGCGCGCTCGGAAAACCCGTCCCGCTCAACACGAAGGACTCGCCGACCTCGAGCTCGGTCGCCTTCGGCGCGTCGACTTCGAAGAGAAGCGGAGCCGGCTTGCCCGCGCATCCCACGGCGAAGACGGCCGCAAGAACGGCAAAAACGGCAGAGCGCCACGTGAGAGCGGGAGAACTCACGAGGAGATCTATAGGCACACCCCATGGTGCAGGCTAAGTTTCGTGCAGCTAATTAGGGCGCATTTTCCTGGCCGATTCCCTTAGATGCTTATCGAAGTCTGGACCGTACGAGCCGCGTGCATGGTAGTGAACACGCGCCCATGAGCCCGACCGTCGACGCAATTCTTCTCGGCATCGTCCAAGGCATCACGGAGTTTTTGCCGATCTCGAGCGACGGCCACCTCGCCCTCGCGCAGAAGCTTCTCGGCAGCGAAGCGAGCCTCGCGACGACCGTCTTTCTCCACATCGGCACGCTCCTCGCGACCGCGCTTTTTCTTCACGAGAAGAGCCGCGCGCTCGTCGTCGATTCGTTTCGCGCCCTTCTCTCGCCGAAGACCTTCCTCGAGCCCGGTGACGTGCGCACGGTCCTCTTCGTGACGGTCCCCACTGGGGTCATCGGCCTCTTGCTCAAACACTCGGTCGAGCGTTGGTCGAACGATCCGATGGTGATCGGCGCGTGCTTCCTTCTGACGGCGATCGTTCTTCTTTCGTCGCTCTTCGCAAAAGATCGCGATCTCGAGACGACGACGATTGGCGGCGCCGTGTTCGTCGGTGCGATGCAGGGGCTCGCAGTATTGCCTGGTCTCAGCCGCAGCGCCCTCACGATCGCATCTCTCCTCTGGCTCGGGCTTCGTCCCAAGCGCGCCTTCGAGCTCTCCTTCCTCGCATCTCTTCCCGCCGTCCTCGGGGCCGTCATTCTCGAGGCGCCGAAAGCGCTCAGAGTTCCCGGCGCTGCGGGCCCGCTCGCAGTCGGCGTCGCGGTCGCATTCGTATTCGGCCTCGTGGCGCTCTTCCTGCTGCAGCGCGTTCTCGTCGGAAAGCGCTTGTGGGCATTCAGCCTCTACCTCGTGCCGCTCGCGTTTGCGACGTTGGCATGGGGCTATTCGTCACCATAGGTGTCGCAAAAGGCCTCTAAAAAGGCTCAATTTCGCTTCGACTTGGCAGGCGCACGGTTCGCGAGTACCACCGCTCCCCATGAATCACGCTTACGCAATCGTCATGGCCGGCGGCGCCGGTACGCGGTTCTGGCCCGCTTCCCGAGAGACGCGTCCGAAGCAGCTTCTGCCTCTCGGTAAAGACGGAGAGATTCTCCTCCGCGCTACCGTGCGGCGTCTCGCGAGCGTAATTCCATCGGACCGCGTCTACATCGCCACGAATCGCCGCATCGAAAAGGCCGTCCAAGAGCTGCTTCCCGACGTTCCGAAAGCGCAGATCCTCGCCGAGCCCGCGCCGCGCAACACCGCGCCCTGTATCGGCTGGGCCACTGCCGCAATCCTCCGCCGCGATCCCGAAGCCGTCATCGCCGTCCTTCCGAGCGACCAGACGATCGACGACGAAGCAGCCTTTGCAAAATCGATTCAGCTCGCGCTCGAGTCTGGCGCCAGCGGTTCCATCACGACGATCGGCGTCGTCCCTTCTCGCCCCGAAACGGGCTTCGGCTACATCGAAGTCGGCGATGCCGTATCGGAGGGCGTAAAGCGTGTCGCTCGCTTCGTCGAAAAACCCAACCTCGAGACCGCCAAAGGCTACCTCGCGGGTGGCAAACATCTCTGGAATGCGGGGATGTTCTTCTTCCGCGCGCAGACGATGATCGACGCTCTCGGCAAGCACATGCCGAAGCTCGCCGAAGGTCTCCGCGCCATCGACGAAGCAGAGACGAAGGGCAACGGCACGAGCGTCGTCGACGAGCTCTTTCCGAAATTCGAATCCGTTTCGATCGACTACGGCGTGATGGAAAAAGAGAGTGGCCTGCGGGTCGTCCCTGGAGACTTTGGCTGGAGCGATCTCGGAAGCTGGGAGAGCGCTTGGGATCTCGCGAAGCGGGACGACAACGGCAATGCCCTCGACGAAGGAACCATCGCCGTCGACAGCAAAGGCCTGCTCGTGCGGAATCTCTCGAAGACCGCCGGCAAGAAGATCATCGCGCTCGTCGGCCTGAACGATCTCGTCGTCGTCGAGACGGACGATGCGATCCTCGTGCTCCCTCGCGATCGCGCACAAGACGTGCGCCTCATCGTCGATCAGCTCAAGAAGAGCGGCGCGGCCGACCGCCTTTAGCCTTCTGCGCCCTTCCCTTTTTCGAAGTGCGCTTCGGCGAAGCTCCACTTCGATAGGGCGCATCGGCTTCCGCAGCTGCCGCGCTCCCCGCGAACTCTTCGCGCAGCTTTCGTAGCTCGTCGCGAAGCTTCGCCGCGACCTCGAATTCGAGGCGTTCTGCGGCAGCCAACATTTCGGCGCGGAGGTTCTCGAGACGCACTTCGTCGTCCTGCGTCTTGTCGCGCGTCGCCCCGCCATTGGCGCGGCCTGGAATCTGGAGATAGTCGACCGTCCCGAGCGCGGGATTGACGTTCATGATCGCGCGCACCGTGGAGGTCGGCGTGATGCCATGCTTCTCGTTGTACGCCTCTTGAATCACGCGCCTGCGCGCCGTCTCGTCGAGCGCGTATTTCATCGCCGCGGTCACACGCTCCGCGTACATGATGACGCGACCTTCGGAGTTACGCGCGGCTCGACCCATCGTCTGGATGAGCGAGCGCGCACTTCGCAAAAAGCCTTCTTTGTCCGCATCGAAGATCGCCACGAGCGACACCTCGGGCAAGTCGAGCCCCTCGCGCAGAAGATTGATGCCGACGAGCACGTCGAACTCGCCGAGGCGGAGATCGCGCAAGATCTCGATGCGTTCGAGCGTGTCGATGTCCGAGTGGAGATAGCGAATCTTGATGCCGAGCTCGCGGTAGTAGTCCGTGAGGTCTTCGGACATGCGCTTCGTCAGCGTCGTGCAGAGCACGCGCTCTTTTCGCTCGATGCGAATCCGAATTTCGCGAAAGAGGTCGTCGACCTGGCCGGAGACCGGGCGCACTTCGACCTGCGGCTCGAGAAGTCCCGTCGGCCTGATGACCTGCTCGATGAAGACGCCCTGCGCCTTCGTGAGCTCGTAGTCGCCCGGCGTCGCCGAAACGTAGATGACCTGCTTTGCACGCTCTTGGAACTCTTCGAACTTCAGCGGGCGATTGTCGAGTGCGCTCGGGAGGCGGAATCCATGGTTCACGAGCGTCTCTTTGCGCGCGCGGTCACCGCGATACATCGCGCCGACTTGCGGCACCGTTTGATGCGACTCGTCGAGGACGATCAAGAAATCTTTGCCGAAGTAGTCGATGAGCGTCGGCGGCGCTTCGCCCTCGCCTCGGCCCGAAAGATGGCGCGAATAGTTCTCGATGCCCTGACAGAAGCCCATCTGCTCCATCATCTCGAGGTCGTAGAGGGTTCGCTGTTGAATGCGCTGCTTCTCGAGGAAGCGCCCTTCTCGATCGAAGAACCCGAGACGCTCACGGAGCTCGTCGCGGATCGTTCCGATCGCGCGCTTCATCAACTCTTCCGGCGTGACGTAGTGCGAGCCCGGAAAGATGCTGTAACGCTCGTGCGAGCGAAGGACTTTGCCGCGCAGGGGATCGATCTCGCGAATCGCCTCGACCTCGTCTCCGAAGAACTCGATGCGGATCGCGATCGATTCTTCGTACGCGGGGAACACTTCGACCACGTCGCCACGTACACGGAACGTCCCGCGATGGAAGTCGATGTCGTTGCGTTCGTATTGCACGTCGACCAGGCGTCGCAAGAGCTCGTCGCGGCGCATCTCTTTACCCGTCTCGAGCGCGATGAGCAGTCCCTGGTAGCTCTCGGCGCTGCCGATACCGTAGATGCAGCTGACCGACGCGACGATGATGACGTCTTCGCGTGAGAGGAGCGCGCGCGTGGCTGCGTGACGCATCCGATCGATCGCGTCGTTGATGATTGCGTCCTTCTCGATGAAGGTATCGGTCGTCGGGACGTAGGCTTCGGGCTGGTAGTAGTCGTAGTAGCTGACGAAGTATTCGACGGCGGCATCGGGAAAGAGCTCTTTGAACTCGCCGTAGAGCTGCGCCGCCAGCGTCTTGTTGGGCGCCAAAACGAGCGTTTTTTTGCCGATCTGCTGGATCACGTTCGCGATCGTGAACGTCTTCCCGGAGCCCGTGATTCCGAGCAACACCTGATGGGGCTCACCACTGCGCACGCCCTCGACGAGCGCTTTGATCGCAGTCGGCTGATCCCCGCGCGGCTCGTACGGCGTCGCGAGCACGAAGGGGCTCTTCGACGAGGAAGATCGCGCTGCGGCCTGCTCTGGTTCGGGGGAGTCTTGCGACATGGGATCTGCCAGTCTGCCACAAGAGCGAAGCGATTGCGCTGCGGTAACTCTTCCTCGAGCGAGGACCGAGTGTGATCGGATTTCAGGCGGCGGATTGCGCTTCGAGGACGCGTTCGCTGGGCGGAAGGCGTCGTTCGGATTCGCCGACGGGCGGAGCGGTGTGTAGGGTCGCCTCGGAGCTTTTGCCAGCGGCAGGCACTTCGATGCGGCGCTCGGTCAGATCTTCGCTCGCCGCGCGAAGAAGATCGGCGATCGCGCGACTTCCGAGGCCGGACGCGATGCTGCGAACGAAGGTGCGGCGATCGGGATCGCCATCGGATCGAATCGCGCCATGGCCAAGGCGCTTGCGAAGCTTGGCGGCGGCGTGCGTCCCTTCTTCCGTGCGGAAGACGATGGAATCACGCGAGCGAAAACCAGAGAGCGTCGACTCGAAACCAAGCGCGATCTCGATGCGTGAAAGACCGGAGATCGACCCGTTCGGAGTCCAGGCAACGCGGATGTCGTCGTGGTCGAGCACGGTGTCGCCCTGCATCCGAACGAGCACCTGCGGCGCTTGACCGATGGCGCGAAGCGTCGTTCGAAGGGCTTTGGCCCGCTCACGCGGCTGAAGCTTACGAGTCTTCACGAGAAGAAACGCCCAAGGCAAGGATAGCGCAATCATCTCGACCCGCGGCAAGAGCGGCAGCGCGAGAACGATGATGGTCGCGAAGAGTCCCACGGCGAGAAAAACGGTTCGCGCAAACGAGATGGCGGCTTCCGAACGCGGCTCGTCGAGCAACGACGACCACTTTCGAATCTCGCGCCATTCTCCGAGTGCCGTCGACGCGTCGGCGCGACGCGCTCGCGCGGGCAACTCGATCATCGCAAGCGCCGCGAGGAGAAGGGGCCCGAACGACAGCAGCGTACCTTCACGAAAAAGAAGGGTCGCCCCGACGAGACAGAGACTCGCCACGACCGCGCGCCGTTCGAGAGAGAGTCCGAGAAGGCCTCGCGCCGTCCCCCGCTCACGGCTCAGCCAGAAGACGAGGCCGAAGAGCGCATTCGTCGCGGCAAGCGCCACCCAGCGAATGGTCGTTTCGTTCCACACGCCCCGATACTGCCAAGCTCCCCGCCTCCGGGACAACTTCCGGCCCTTCTAGGAACCGCCGTCGCGCTCGAACCTCGGCGCGAACGCCTTACTTTTTCGCGGGTCCCACGGGGGTGACGGGCTTGGTCGACGCCACTGCGGCAGTTCCCGTCGCGGTCGTCGTCGGCTTGGCGGTTGGCTGCGTTCCCGGCTTCACCGGCGCGGTCGCTGTCGCTGTCGCACCGGTCGTTCCCGTGCCTCGCAAGTTCGCTCCTGTTGGGGCCGTTCCCGTTGGCGCTGTCGCCGTCGAAGACGTGCCGGTTGGAGAAGGGCGGGTCGTCGTTGCTTTCTGTCCGCCACCGACGCTCTTCACGAGGACGTTGCCGCCAAAGAATGCGCCCTGCAACTTCTCCGAAAGCTCGTCGTACGCGCGCGCCGCCATGACCTCGTACACCAAATCGTCGGGGGCACTGACCGCGTCCTTGTTGATGAAGGAGCTGCTCTGGACGTCGAATTCCTTGGGAGGACGAACGGTGAGCTTGAACGCGAGGGGACAGACCGTCCCGGCGGCATTCGGCGAACCGGCGCGCGCGGGACATGTTCTTCCGAGCGGCACGTTGGGAATCGCCATCGACACGTCGAAGTCGCTGAGAATTCCCACGAACATGCGGTGCGTCTGCTGGCTCGAGTAAGTCGTCCCCGACCAATCAATCTTGTACTTGAGGAGCATTGCGGGCGAGTTCGCGGTGGGCAACGTCTCCGTCGAGACGACCGGCAAGACCGTCTGCGTGGAGTCGTAGTAGCTCACGTAAACGAGATCCGATGTCGTCCTTCGCTTGTATTCTGCAGCAATCTCCTCGGCAGTCATCTCGGTGCCCGTCTTCGGTTTTCCCGTGGAGATCTTTCCTGCGTCACGCACGAAGGTGAGAATGTCCGCGGGAAACACGGTCTCGAAAGCGTCTTGGAGAAGCTTCACGAGCGTTTGCTCACGCGTCCGTGAAGAGGCTTCGTCGAAGTGCGGTGACGCTTTGGCAAATCCGGCAGCGCGCTCGACGGGATTGAGACCGCTCTCGATCACGCGGTCGGCGCGGAGAAGCGAGTCCGTCGGGATGCGCACGAACCTCACCGAGACAGGCGGTGAATCGAACTTCTCGAGGTGCGTGAGCAACTGCTCGACGAACGGAACGAGATTGGGGTCGCTCGCTGAGGCCTTCGCTTTGAAGTCCGTGAGTGACTTCTGGAAGAGCGCGTGAATTTCGGCGCGCGCTTGCGGCTCTTGGGGAGCTCCCGGATTGTCGCGCAAAAATTCGCGGAGCGCCGTCACGGAGCTCTTCTCTTTGGCAGCCGTGAAGTCCGCGGCGATCGCCTCGTCGAGCGCCTTCATCGCATCGGCTTGGATCGCCGAGTTTTCGTACTTCTTCAAAAAGTAGCGAATCGCGAGCGACGACTTCTTCTGAACCATCTCGTTCAAGAGCGCGCGCGGCATCGTCACCCGCTTGACCTCGTCGGCGTGCCTTCCCCCCGCGCGAATGTACGTCTCGCACGTGGGCGTCGACGCGTACGTCTGGAGGCTGCGGAACGCCGCCTCGTCACTGACGAAGTTGCGCACGAAATAGAACATGAGGCCGAGCACGAGCGCCGGTGCGAGCGAGATGAGGGCCACGCGCTGAAGAAACATCGGGAGGCGCTTCGCTTGGATGCCCGCCGCAGGCTGGAACTTGTCCCACGAGTCGTTCATGCGCGCGCTCGCGAAGAGATCCATCGCCATGAGCGTTTGGAAGTCCTGCTTCTCCGCCACTTCGACGACCTTCATGCGCACTTCACGGAAGTAGGTGAGCGCTTGCTCTGCTTTGGGCTTCGGCGCGGCGTAGAGCGTGTGCGCTTTCCCGGTTTGGAACGTGAACCGAAAGCTCGTGTTTTGATAGATGCCGTTCCGATAGTGATGCGTCGGCTGCATCTCCTTCAGCTCGGTCAGCGGATGAATCTTGAGCGTCGCGTCGTCGGCGATGACGAGATCGAGCGGGAAGAGATAGACGCCGGGAGCGAACGGGAGCGCGCCCTTGCGCACGTTGACGCGGAGGATTCGGAGCACCGAAGCCGTGATGACGAAAACGCAGAACGCGTATCCGATGAACATGACGAAGGGCTGATGAAACCCATAAACCTGACCGAAATTTGCGTAGGAAATGGACGCGAGCCCAAGGAGTCCGAGCAGCGCAAGGATCGCCCAGCCCACGTAGCCCAAGGCGGCACTCTCCTTCTGCGAGAGAATCGCGTAGGGCGGCGCCTTGCCTTCGAAACAGGCGACGATGCGTTCACGCGTGTCGGGCGGGAGTCGATTGAAGTCGAGAGCTCGCATGTGGCTCGCGAGGGTACGTGCTTCGCTGTGAGCGTTAAACCAAAATCGAGAATCGAAGAGTCTGCATAGCTACATATCCTGCAATGCAGCCTCAATCACAAGCCGCAGAAATCATAGGGCTTGGAGATCCCTCGATTCAGTTGACTCTCTTTCACGCCGCCTGATGACGTGAGACAAATTCAAGTTCAACGGCTTCGGGGGTGCGATAGCCGAGTGCGGAATGCAGTCGCTTTCGATTGTAGTAGATTTGTAACCGTCCGACGAACGCCGTCGTGACGAACGAGGCTCACTGCTCGTTGCGAGCAGCCGCCCACGCGCCAGGAAGAAGCGCATCGAGATCCTTCGCTGGATGATCCTGGACGCGCGTGA
>JAHFDV010000520.1 GCA_023248815.1 Myxococcales bacterium | reverse complement strand
GTTGTTTGATGCGTGAATCCGCAACCTTGCTGGAATACGCCGCCGTTGTTGCGAAATGTTTTCCGAGCGCGCCTCGTCAACGTGACGCGCGCGCTCGACGTCTCCTCGCCCGATGATGCTCTCTTCGCGCTTAGCGACCCCTCGCTCGACGAATGGCTTCGCCGAGGCGCTTCACCATGAAGGCGCTGGCTCCCCAGAGCCGCTCGCCTTCGAGCTGGACGCCAACGAGTGGGCTCACTTCATCGAACGCAAAGGCGACGTCTTCGACGGCAATCGTGAACACGCGGGCGACCTCGACCTCGTTGGGACGCGGCTCGAAGCCGGGCGCGATCCACGCGACGACGGGCGTGACGACGTAGCCACTGAATCGGATCGTCAGCTCGTCGAGCGCGCCGAGCACCGTCACGAGCTCGCGCGGGAGTCCCACTTCTTCTTCGGCTTCGCGAAGCGCCGTCTCGACGAGAGAAGCGTCTCCCGCTTCGAACTTTCCGCCAGGGAACGCGACCTGTCCTCCGTGTTTGCGCATGGTCTCGGGGCGACGAATCAACCAGAGCCGCGGCCCTTCCGGAAAATCCGAGATGCCCATCAGCACCGCCGCATGCGTGCCTTCGACGACCGCACGGTTCGGAGGGGGCTCGAGGACCCGCGACAATTCTTCACGAAGACCTTCAAAACTCACGGCAACCCTTTGCAATCGTTAGAGATGCCATGACTCTTGGTCACGGGTGGGAGCTGTGCTACCGAACATGCGCTGGAGGCTCTCGATAATGTCTTCTCTGAATGATGTGCTCGGAAACGAAGCGAAAAAACCGCAAATCATCGACGATTGTATGTCACTGATCGACGCTGAAGTAGCCGAAAAGGGCGGGATTTCGGGGCTCGCGCTCAAAGCTGGATACGCCGCGGTCAAAGGCGTGAAGCCTGGCTTCGTGCGTCAGGTCATCACCGATCTCCTTCCGGAGTTCTCGACCGCGCTCGATCCGATTTATCAGGAAGCCAAAGGCTCGGGAAAAGCGATCGGCGATCATATCGGTAACGAGCGAAGCCGCGTCGCGGACGCGCTTCTCAGCATCACCGATGGCAAGGCGAAAAACTCGAAGAGTGGCGTCGTCAAAGGCACGTACGACAAGCTTCGTGGCACCGCGAAAAAGCATGTCGAGGCCGCAACTCCGCGCCTCGGCAAGTTGATCGAAAAGTACTCGGCGTAATCTCCCAGACCATCGCTTCGCTCATCGAGAGTCGCACGACGACTCTCGACGACGATCGAGCTCGCCGTATTTCGAGCCCTCATAGCAAATTGCGTTGTGACCTAACGAGGCTTCGTCTGCGACGAAACGTTAAGGCTTTCGTCACGCGTTCGTAACGCTCTTTCCATGGCGAATCGCCCCTAGATCGACCATGCTCGGCGCCATGCGCTTGCTTACGATTCTCGCCCTACCGATCGCATTTACGTTCCTTGCTGCCGCGTGTTCGAGTGAAAACTCGAACAACCCCAACCCGAATCCGGACGAAGAGGACGGCGGACCGGAAGAAGACGGCAAGACGCCCGAAGAGACGGGCGCCGATCTGAAGCCGACGGCCGACGCGAAGGTCACGGACTGTAAGCGCGCGCTCTCGGCGCCAGCGACCGGGACCTGCACGCAAACGAAGGCGGGCACCGCGGGACGTATTTTCCAAGGCAACGTTCTCCTTCCCGACGAAACGCTGCACGGCGGTGAAGTTCTCGTCGACGCGAATGGCGCGATCACTTGCGCTGCATGCGACTGTTCCACGGCGGCGGGGTACGACGATGCAGCGGTGATTGCGTGTGCGAATGGTGTCATCTCGCCTGCACTCATCAATCCGCACGATCACATCTCGTATGCGAACAATCCGCCGCTCGGTCACGGCACGGAGCGCTATGCGCACCGTCACGAATGGCGAAAGGGCCTGAACGGGCACAAGGCGATCACGACGAAGAGCGGCGCGTCGCAGAACGTCGTGCGCTTCGCGGAGCTGCGCTTCGTGATGGGCGGCGCTGTCAGCACGGCAGGCGCCGGTGGAACGAAGGGACTCCTTCGCAACGTCGACGACGACGACACGAGCCTTCTCGAAGGGCTTCCGATGCAATCGGCCGACTCGGACACGTTTCCGCTCGGCGACAGCAGCGGCAAGATGAATACGAGCGGGTGCGATTACGGCACGCGCACGAGCTCTGCGAAGGTGAAGGGCCTCGACGGTTACCTCCCGCACATCTCGGAAGGCATCGGCGAAGAAGCGCACAACGAGCTCGTTTGCTCGAGCACGGAAGATCCCGCGACGAACAAGATCGATCTCGTGCAGAAGCAAACGGCGATCATCCACGCCGTGGGCGTTGGCGCTGGCGATGTCGACGCGCTTCGCAAAGATCAGACGGGCATCATCTGGTCGCCGCGTTCCAATATCGATCTCTATGGAAATACGGCTCCCGTCTCGCTCTTTTCGGCGGCGGGCCTCCAAATCGCGCTCGGAACGGACTGGATCCCGTCCGGCTCGATGAACCTACTCCGCGAACTCAAGTGCGCCGACGGGTTCAACAAGGATCACCTCTCGAAGCATTTTTCGGACACGGACCTTTGGCGCATGGTCACGATCAATGCGGCCTACGCCGTCGGCGCGAAGAACGTCATCGGCCAGCTTCGCCCGGGCTTCGTCGCAGACATCTCGATCTTCGACGGTAAAGATCGCAAAGACCATCGCGCGATCATCGACGGTGGCGTCGAGGACGTCGCGCTCGTGCTTCGTTCGGGCGTTCCCCTCTACGGCGACTCGGCGCTCATGGACGAGCTCGGTCAGACGGACTGCGAAGAGATTCCCGATGGCGTGTGCACGCAAGCGAAGAAGGCCTGCGTGATGCGTGAAACGGGAACCCCGATCGCGACGGTCAAAGCTGCAGGCGATGCCGTTTATCCGCTCTTCTTCTGCCGCGCCGATGTCCCCACGGACGAGCCCAGCTGCGTTCCCTTCCGTGAAACCTACGCGGATGGAATCACGAAGGACGACACGGACGGTGACGGCGTCGAGAACGACAAAGACAACTGCCCGGGGTTCTTCAACCCCGTTCGTCCGATGGACGGCAACAAGCAAGCCGACAAAGACGGCGACGGCGTCGGTGACGTGTGCGACCGCTGCCCCAACGACAAGACCAACAAGTGCACCTCCGCGAGCGGCAACGACCTCGACGGTGACGGCATCACGAACGGCGAAGACAACTGCCCCGAGGACGCGAACGCGGATCAAGCGGACGCCGACAAGGATGGCAAAGGCGACCTCTGCGACTCGTGCGCCATCGCGAACCCAGGCGCCACGCCCTGCACGTCGACGGTGAAAGCCGTTCGCGATCCCTCGGACGCTGCCCACCCGAAGACGGGAACGACGGTCGCGCTCACGGGCCTCTACGTCACGGCGATTTCGCCGAATCCCTATACGGGCAATTTCCGCCAGATCTTCGCGCAAGTCGGAACGGACCCGTTCAGCGGCATCACGATCTCGACGGGCGCCGCAGCGACCACCGCCGTCGTCGGAAACAAGATCTCCGTGAAGGGCGTCTATTCGGAGGCCTTCGGCCTCTCGACCATCTCCGCGCCGGTCATCACGATCGACGACGCGGGAACGACGCTCCCCTTCGCGGCGATTTCGCTGCAGCCGGCCGACCTCGCGACGGGCGCCGCCAAGGCCGAGCAGTTCGAATCGATGCTCGTCGAAGTCTCCGGCGCGCTCTCGATCGTCAACGACATCCCGGATGGCGCCACGAACAAGTTCTACGAGTTCACGATCCAAGGCGGCCTTCGCATCGGCGACGAGATCTTCACCCTCTACGGAACGCCCGCGAACGGCGCCTACCCGCCGCCGCCGTACGTCAACGGAAAGACCTTCACGAAGATCACGGGCATCGAAGGCTTCTCGTTCAGCAATGCGAAGCTCTGGCCACGAAGCGCTGCGGATTTTCAGTAACGGCTCGAAGAATTTCAGGCCTCGACGGGGCGAAGGCCTGAAGATTCTTCTTCGCCTTCGTTACTGATCCGCAGAACGCTGCGATCTGTGTCCAGAGCGCAGTGTTGTTTGGGCGAACGTTCGTTCGCCGGGGTCTGGCCACGAAGCGCTGCGGACTTTCAGTAACGGCTCGAAGAATTTCAGGCCTCGACGGGGCGAAGGCCTGAAGATTCTTCTTCGCCTTCGTTCCT
>JAHFDV010000519.1 GCA_023248815.1 Myxococcales bacterium | reverse complement strand
TGACCACGCCGTCGACGCGTCGAATTGGACCCGGCGAATGCGCACGACATCGTAGGCCTCGTCGATCTGAATACCCATTTCGATCGGCTGCCCCCGCACGTTCTCGATCGTCACACGACCGATTCCGTGAATGCCGCGCGTCGGATTGGCGAGCCAAACGTCGCGCACGAGCGCATCGGGCTCCATCGTGATCGCCCAGCCGAACGCGCGCGGCGACCATCCCTCTGCAGGAGCGGGCTGCCGATGCCAGATCCCGAGATCGCGAAGAACCGAGCCACCGACGAGCGCAATCGCATTTTTCTGCGTGAGACTTTCGTCGACGATGATCCACGATCCACCGAGCGAAGTCTCGCTCGCGTCCGCGATCGGCGCCTTGAATCCAACTCCCGCAATCGTAACCGCCGAAGGCACACTGAGGCTCGCAGTGATCCGACATCGGCCCGCGGGTACGAGCACGACGCCGCCCGCCACCTCCGCTTTCGCGAAAGCGCCCGTGAACGCGGCGGTGTCGTCTGCGGTTCCGTCGCACACGGCTCCGAAGTCGCGGACGTTGAAGAATCCGAGGACGAGCTTCGTGGGAACGGGGGGCGGCTCTTCGTTCGGGCCGGCATCGCCGTCTGGCGTGAAGGTGCCGCCGTCACCGAGAGGGTCGGGTTGCGAGCTCTCGCGCGCACTCGGATCGTTTCCGCACGCATAGAATCCGACGGCGAGAACAAGAAGCGAGGCGAGATGGTGTTGCGCTCTCATTGCCGCGAGAGGTTAGCGCGATCGCGAAGTCGGCGCCGGCCAGAAGCGTCGCGCGCGTCTCACCAGGGCTTGCAGGCGCTGTCGGTGCTCGTCATCTTGTTGGAGCTCGTCGCGTTGCCGCTCGAGTGCCAGTACATCAACTTCTTCGAGTCGTTGTAGATCGCAATGAGGGAGTAGGAAGGACGCGGCGCGAGTCCGCCCTTCTTTGCGTTCTCGAGCACGGTCGTCAGCGGGCATCCGAACGAAGGCGTGGGTCGCTTCGCGAGCTCCGCGGAGCTGCTCCCGCTCGTGTCGGCCATGAACTGCACTTTGCCTTGTTTGATCCAGAGTCGGAACTCGAGCAGCAGGCGCTTCTCCGATACCTCACGCAGCTTGTCTTGCGCAGCCGCGAGATTTTTCGAACCGAAGCGGTAGTCGACGTCCGAATCGTCGTGCCCTGAGACATCGAGGACGCCATCCGGTCTCACGCCTTTCAGATAGATGCCTGCGATCTCGGCATCGCTGCTCCAGTTCTTGGCGATCCCGATCGCCCAGGGAACATTTCCGATGACGTCGAACGCACCGAAGGATCCCTTCATCCCCGGAGCCGCGATGTCGGTCCATCCGAACTTCCCGGCATCTACGATCTTCGGGATGTCGGCGGGCGTCGCGACCGCTTCGGCGCCTTTGCCCGTTAAGGGAGAAGACGATTTGCTGGACCGCATGCCAGTCGATCTCGCGCTGAGGAAGACGACGGCAGCTACGAGCACCATGGCACCAAACGACATGCCGATTCCTACCGCGATGGGTGCGGCCTTCGTCGTCTGGGACGGCGAAACCGGAGTTGGCCGAAAAGGCGTGAGGGGCAGCTCGCGCGGCGGGAGGTTCTCGCGCGTCTCCGCATGGCAGAACCGACACACGGCGACTTGACCGGGAAAGACGGCCGGGAGCGGAGCGTTGCAGTTCGGGCACGTCTTCATGCGGGCCGAAAAGCATATCAAAGGATCGTGCTGCTAGCGGGGAGTCGCTTATGGCTCGCCGCGCGCTCGCGCGAGCGCTCTTCTAGCACCCTTACTTTCCAGGCGCGCCGCACGTCACGCTCGCGTATGCCACGAAGTCGTCGAACGTCGTCGTCACGCGCGCGAGGCTCGATCCGGTCGAGAGGTAAGACTCGACACCAAGGGACCCAGCCCGCGCGACGCGCTGATTGCGCACCCCGAAGGACAGCCGCGCGCCCCGCGCTTCGAGAGCGCTCTACGCCTTCGCGATGCGAACGACCGTACGGCCGCGCACTTGCGACTTCAGATACGCATCGAATTGTGCGGGGAGCTCGTCGAAGGCGACCGTGCGCACGTCTCGATGCAAATGCTCTGGCTTCCACTCACCCGCGAGCTTCTCCCAGATGCGTTGACGCTGCGGCATTGGACAATTGACGCTGTCGACGCCGAGGAGATGCGCGCCGCGAAGAATGAAGGGCATGACGCTCGTCGAAAGCTTGTGAGTCGCCGCGAGACCCACGGATGCGACGGTGCCACCGATCTTTTGAACGGAGAGAAGCCACGCGAGCACGTCGCCCCCCAAGTTGTCGATCGCGCCGGCGTACGTCGCACGATCGAGCGGCTTCAACTTTTCGAGATCCAGTGACGACCGAAGCAAGATCTCCTTCGCGCCGATGCGCTTCAGGTAATCGGCCTCGCCTTCTTTCCCCGTGATCGCAACGACGTCGTAGCCGCGCTTTGCGAGAATCTCGATCGCAACCGAACCGACGCCGCCCGTCGCCCCCGTCACGGCAACGGGACCATTTTTGGGCGCAAGGCCGTTGTGCTCCATGAGCTCGATCGCGAGCGCTGCGGTAAACCCCGCCGTGCCGAGCGCCATCGCATCTTTGGCGGACATGCTCTTCGGCCGCTGGACGACCCACTCGACGGGAACGCGCACGCGCTCCGCGAAACCGCCGTCGTGCGATACGCCGAGTTCGTGACCGGTGACGAGCACTTCATCGCCCGCTTTGAATCGTGCGTCGGTCGACGACTCGACGACGCCGGCGACATCGATGCCCGCGTTGGTCGGGAACTTGCGCATGATCTTCCCCGTACCGTTGTACGAAAGCGCATCTTTGTAATTGATGGTCGAGTACTCGGCGCGAATGACGACCTCGCCCGGATCCAGCTCCGCAATCGTCATGTCGACGAATCGACTCGAGACAATGCGGTTCTCTTCGAAGGTGCGGTACGCCCTGAACGTGCTCATCGTACGGAGTATCGATCGTTTTTCTCGTCACGTGTCGACGAAGCGAGAAGACGGTCTCGTCGCAAACGTTTCGCGAATGACGCTGCGAGGCGGCTCTCGTTTCACTTCGCAGCAGCGCTCAAGAGCTCGAAGGTCGCCGTGCGGTTGAGGCGCTGTTCGAGCTTTCCGTTGGCGCGAATTTTCGTGAGCGCCAGGGCAGTTTGCGGAAGGCTCTGACCGAGGCGATTGGCGTAGTGGTTGTACGCTACCTGGAAGTTCAGCGTGTAGGCGTAGGGACTCTTGTCGAGGAACCCGACCTTCGCGTTGCGGAAGACGGACTCGCCGCCGCAGAGCGTCGAAGGAATCGTCGCGCCGTTCAAGTACTTCGAGTGGAGCTCGATCGACTGAGTGATGCGGCTGCCGAAGTTCGAGTAGTTGTAGAGATCGACGCCTTGAACGCGCGCGGTCTCCGCGACGTTGATGAGCGAGGTGAGACCCAAGCCGACGTGATTGAAGTCGCGACACGTCTCTTGTGAGAGACCGTTCACGAGCGGATAGAGCGGCTTCGTGACGGTGCCCACTTTCTTCGTGGGCCACGACCAATTTTTCAAAAGCGCATCGTTCGATGCGAAGTCGTTCGTCCCCTTCGGACGCACGGGGTACTCGCCATCGGCGGTCGAATAGATGTACGCGGGAACGCGATTCTTCCATTGCGTGACTGCGCTGTCGAAGAGCGGCTTGTCGTCCGTGAATATTGCGATGCCCATCGTCGCGTCGATCATCGTGAGGTCCCAGTTGCCATTGCCCCAAGGCCAACCTTGGTCGATGAGCGGCAAGAACACATTTCGCAGGAACGTCGAAAACCGCGTGACGTCCGCGCTTGCCCAACGTGTGGAGGTGTGGCGAACGATTTCGGCGGCGCGCGTGAAGGCTTGTGCCGCCCACCCTGCCTGCAAGGGACCGTTGTTGGTCCCGACATGGCGGGTCAGCTTCGCCGACCACGCGTTCATGATCTGAATGGCCTTGTCGGTGTAGGCCGTGTTGCCGGTGTAATAGCCGAGCAGCGCTTGCGTGTAAGCTGCATGCGCGTCATCGAGCTCCGCCGTGCAGCCGATGTCGGGGACGTTGCACGGCCCGCACTCGACCGTGGCAACGGGCTCCGGCGTCTACGTGCTGCTCGCGATCACTTTGCCCGACTCGCTCGACTTGAAGTCGAGCACCTTCGTGTATTCGCTGTTCCAGGGCTCT
>JAHFDV010000152.1 GCA_023248815.1 Myxococcales bacterium | reverse complement strand
TGAACATCGACTTGTGCTGCTCCTTCATGAGCGTGCGCACGACCTCCTGCACATCCTCTCCCTCGAGGTGCTCGGCGTAGCTCGTCTTGATCGACTTCAAGATGCGACCGCCGTCCATGAAAAGATGGGTGATGATGTGCGGACGCTTCACCCCTGAATCTTCCGTTTGAATATGGAAGGTCCGGTTCTTGTGCCGAACGTTGTTGTTGTACCCCAAGAGGGGCGAGACGAATGGTTTCGCCATTGCCGGAAGCCTTCGAAAGGCTATCGCCATCTCGCGCGGGCGTCGAGCTTCGTCCATGGGTCAAATGCTGGAATCCACACCCACATTTTGAAACCTGTCGGTGAATGCGCACATGGTGTCGCTTGCAAGCGACGGAAAGGTTCCGTACACCTTCGCTCCTCCAACTCGTGAAATTCCTTCGCGCTCGCATCTTCGTCGTCGCTGCCATGTTCGCGTTCCTCTTGGGCGCGCAATGGACGGGCCTCACGTTGATCACGCGTTGGGTGTCCGAGTACGTGACGGTGCACCAAGCGAGCTCCGATACGAAGCGCTCACCAGTCGATGCGCCCGGCCAAGAAGAAGAGAAAGAAGGCGCGGACGGAGAAGATCATCCCGAGGACGAGGATGCGTTTTCGAAGACGATCGGCGCGGGCGCGATCTCGTTCGACGTTCATGAGGCCGAGTACGTCATCGCTGCCAAGTGTCATCCGGCAGCCGAGCTCACCGATCTCACGCACGGCGATACGCTGATGCGTCCGCCGAGAGCCTGAGCGTCTTCGCGTCTGCACGCAGGCTTCCGCGCACCCCGCGGTGAGCCGCAATTTCCGAAAGTCGCTCGCCCGGAGAGCGCCTCCATCGGATCGTCGATCACTCGGAGAATTCTCCGATGCGATTGATCGCTGACACGGCTCTCACTGCCGAAACACGTCTCTCGGCTCTCTCGCGCTCGATCGCTTTCGCGTCCGCCAAAGGATCGCAAGGAAGCGCAGAGCGCGAGGCATGCCTCTCGAAATCCATGATCGGAAACGCATGAAACATCGAAAACCGGACACGATAAAAAAAGCCGCGCCGCACGGGAGCCGCGGAAAGAAGAAAGAAGGATCGCCTTTTGCCGATCGCCTCTCTTCGATGACGGGCTTCTGGAAAGAGAGCTGGGTCAAGGTTCTGCGTGAACCGAAGGGCCCCGATCTCATTGCGGGGCTCACCGTCGCCGCGGTCGCCATGCCGCTGAATCTCGCACTTGCCGTCGCGAGCGGTCTTCCCCCCGCAGCGGGACTCTTTGCCGGCGCGATCGGTGGCCTGGTGGCTGCCTGCTTCGGCGGAGCTCCGCTTCAAGTGACGGGCCCCGCCGCAGCCCTTTCGTTGATGGTGCTCGGACTCGCGAAAGAGTTCGGGGTCGTCGGTGTTGCTGCTGCGTGTCTCATCATCGGCGTGATTCAACTCGCGCTCTCGCTCTTCGGCGCGGGCAAGCTCGGCAAGTACGTGCCCGAGAGCGTGCTCGCAGGATTCACGACGGGCGTCGGGTTGAAGCTTCTCGACGGGCAGATTCCAGAGCTCCTCGGCTTCCCCGAGATCTTCGACTACCAGACGATGGACCTCGCGATGATGATGCATCGCCCGCAATGGCTGCATCACGTCTCGTGGATCGCGACCGTGTCGGGCCTTCTCGTCGCGTTCTTCATCGTCGCGCTTTCGAAATACAAGCGCGTGCCCGCCGCTGCGATCGCGATCGTCGTCGTCACGTTCGTCTCGGTCTACGTCAATTGGGACGTGCAGCGCGTTCGTGACATCGGCGAGCTCCCGTCGAAGTTTCCGCCCTTTTCGACCCCCGTCATTGCGGATGAAAAGTGGCTCGATTTGCTGATCAAGACGCTACCCATTGCGCTCTTGGCGGCGCTCGAGTCGCTGCTTTCGGCACAAGCGGTCGATCGCATGAGGAACGTCAAAGACGGTCATGAACCGAACCTCGAGCTCTTCGGTCAGGGGCTCGCGAATCTCGCCGTCGGGTTCTTCGGCGGGTTGCCCGTGACGGGCGTCGTCGTTCGATCCGGCGTCAACGTGCAGAGCGGCGGGCGAACGCGTCTCTCGGCAGGCCTCCACGGATTTCTTCTCGCGGCAGCCGCGCTCACACTCTCGTCGACGATTGGACTCATCCCGCAGGCAGCGCTCGCCGGTCTTCTCTGCGTCATCGGTTTTCGTCTCATCGAGTTCAAGACCTTCATCGACCTCTTTCGCAAAGAGAAGATCGAGGCCTCGGCGTTCGTTGCCGCGATGGTGGGAACCGTATCGGGTCATCTCATGATGGGGCTCGTCGGTGGCATGCTCCTCCACGGAGTCCATCGTCTCGTTCATCGCAAAGAGAATCTCGACAAGGAGCGCATTGCCCTGGCCAAGCAAGGCGGCGCGCGAGCGATTCTCGGGAAGGAGCGCGCGCTGGCTCGCGTCACGCATCACGCGGAAGCCAAGCCGGCTCACGCGCAATGGCTCGGGCACATTCGCCGAAACGCCGTTCGTCCGCCGACGAGCTACGTCCATCCCAATGCGACGGTGATCGGTCATGTCGTGATGGGTGACCACGTCCACGTCGCGGCAGACACGTCCGTTCGCGCTGACGAGGGCGCGCCGTTCTTCATCGGCTCGAACTCGAACATCCAAGACGGCGTCGTGCTTCACGCATTGAAAGACAAGTACGTGCGCGTCGCCGGAGAAGAGTGGGCGATCTACGTGGGAAAAAACGTGTCGATCGCGCACGACGCGCTCGTTCACGGCCCTTCGTACATCGGTGACGACACGTTCATCGGATTCAAAGCCGTCGTGCACGATTCGGTCGTCGGCGCGCACTGCTACGTCGGCATCGGGGCCGTCGTCGTCGGTGTCGAGGTCCCCGATGGTCGTTTCGTTCCCCACGGAACCATCGTCGATAGCGCCGACGCCGTCGACCGATTGCCACCCGTCGGAGAGCACCATCGCGAATTCAACGAAGACGTCGTCGAAGTGAACCGCGGGCTCGCGGTCGCCTACGCGGCAGCCGATGGTCAAAAAGAGAAACAAGAGCGCGAAGATTTGGAAGCCGTTCGCAGCCTCGAAGCACGCCCCTGGGAAGATCGCTGGCTGCCTTCAACGTACAAGGAGAGATTTTGATGTTCACGATGGGACTATTGGTTGGTGCAGTCATTCTCGTGCTCGCGCTCAGTGCGGCCATGACCGTGCGGGTTCAAGAAGGCGAGGTCGTCGTGCTCACGCGATTCGGTCGCGTGCTCAAAGACCGAGGCAAACTGCGCATCATTCGCTCTGGAATTCACGGCAAGCTCCCTTGGGACCACATTCTCCGCGTCAGCTTGAAAGAGCAGAGCATCGAGCTCCACGCGGAAGACGAACGCACCGTGATGACCAACGACGGCATCGTCGTGCGGTATGAGTCGAGCTTTCGCTTCGCGCCGACGGAAGCAGGACTCGAGCGCTATCTCTTCGGTCTCGCTCGTCCCGTCGAGCACATCGTCGGCACGTTCACCTGTCTCCTTCGTAACGAGATCGCGAACTTTCGCGTCGACTCGCACGACGTCGGACGAGGGCTCGCGAGCATCGCGACGGCCGAGCAACTGATCGACAGCTCGCTCGGCGCGTATGCGCTCATTCGTCGCGAACGAAAGACGCTTCACGAACGCGTCAAAGAGTCCGTACGCACGAGCATCGGTGACAAATATGGCGTGCGCTTCGATGCCATCGACGTCACGAACTTCGAGCCGCCAGAAGAGCTCCGTGACACGCTCAATACGGTCATGCAGACGAAAACGGACGTCGAATCGACGCTGTTTCGTGCGGAAGGCGAATGCCAGCAACGGCTCCTCGCGGCGGCGAAGGGAGTCGAGATCGCGAGGGAGCGCGGACGCGCGATCGAAACAGAAATGGTCGGGCTCGGTGGCTACCTCGAGGAGCTCGCAGCAACGGGCGTGCTCGACGCCTACGTCTCACGGCGACGCGCCGAGGTGCTCTCGGAGTCGCGCCACGTGTTCGTGAGAAGTGACGCGGAAGCTCCGAAGAAGAAGTCCGTCGTTTCGAAAGCGGGAGGTCTGTGATGAAAAGTGAATGGTTGCCCTTCGGACTCGGTCTCGTCGTTCCGCTTGCGCTCGCATTTCTCGGGTGGCGCCTCTTCCGCCTCCTCACGATCATCGTCGAAGACGAAGAAGTCGTCCTCGTCGAAAGCTTTGGCAAGCTCATCGCATCGTTGAAGACGCCAGGGCTTCACGTTTTTCCGCGACGAATCCTTCCGTGGGTGATCCTTCGTCATGTTTCGTTGCGCCGCGATTTCCTTCGCTTGAACGACGTTCACGTGACCGACCGTGAGGGAACGACGGTCATCGTCGATCTCTGGCTCGACTATCGCGTCGACGACGCGGTGAAGGCCGAATACGCGGTTGAACATCTCCACGAAGCATTGCGCAAGCTCGTCGTGCACGCGGCGCTCTCGCTTCTCGGAAGGCGATCGTTCTACGAAATCCTCTGCGATCGATCCGAGCTCGGCGAGCTCCTGAAGAACGACATTCGTCTCGATACTGAGCGCTGGGGCGTTTCGATCGAGCTCGCATTCATCCAGAAAGTGAGCCTCCTCCCCGAAGTCGCGACGCGCATCTTCGACAGCATCGCTTCGCGTCTTGGTCGAGCCAAAGCCGAGCTCCAAGAAAATGGGCGCCTCGCGATCGCGACCATCGAAGCGGAGACCAGTGTGCGTGTCGCTTCGCTCGTCGCGGAAGCAAAGGGCCAGTACCCCCGTGCGGTCGGGCGTGCGATGAGCGCGATGGGAAAAACACCGGCCGTGCTCGACGCGTACAACGAGCTCTACCGGCTCTCGGTGCTTCGTCCCCACCGATCGACCGCGTTCATCGGATTCGGCGAAGGCGAGATTCGCGCGATCGACGCCGCGATGATTCCCGAGCTCACGGCGGCCCCGAAGGCCTGAAGCGCGGTCACCCGAGCTCGGCGAACGCGTTCGCATGAGCCGAACGAGCGAGTGCGACGGAGATCGTTGCACTCGCTTTTTCGTGAGTGAGCCGCACCGTGTCGTCTGTCGTGACGTGTCCGAGCACCCGAAGCAGCACGTCGCCGGATCGGGCACGGGCCAAAAGGTGATCGAACTGCGCAGGGGCAACCGAGACGACGATCCTCGAAGACGACTCGCCGAAGAGAAAGGCCTCGAGATCTTCGTTGGGGAGCTCGACCGCCGCGCCAAATGGAGATGCATGTTCGTCTCGCAAGAGCGATCCTTCGAGAAGCGTCGTCAGAAGTCCGCCGTCGGCGACATCGTTCGCGCTCACCAGAGATCCCCTCTTTATCTCGGCTCGTACGAAATCCTGCAGCGCACGCTCGGCGGTGAGATCAATCACGGGAAGCTCTTGCGCCCCCGTCGAAAAGAGCGCTTCGTACTCGCTTCCGCGGAGGCCGTCCCACGCGCCGGCTCCTAGAAGGACGATGATGTCGCCTTCGTTCTTCCAAGACGGCGTCGTAACGTTGGCGATGTCGTCGACGAGGCCGACTGCGGCCACGATCGGTGTCGGTAGAATCGGTCGCCCGTCGGTTTCGTTGTAGAGACTCACATTGCCGCTGACGACGGGGATCGCGAGCGCGCCGCAAGCCTCGGCGATTCCGTCGATGCACTGAGAGAGCGCAAACATCGTCTCGGGGTTCTCGGGGCTTCCGAAGTTGAGGCCGTCCGTGAGTCCAATGGGCCTTGCACCTGCCACGACCAGATTGCGCGTGGCCTCGGCGACCGCCATCGCGCTCCCGGCGTGCGCGTCGAGATCGACGAATCGGCCGTTTCCATCGACTGAAAATGCGAGGAACTTTTCGAACGCGACACCATCGCGTTCGCATGGAACGCGGATGACGCCCGCGCTGCATCCCGGTCTTTGCACGGTGCCGCCGCGCACGATCTGATCATATTGGCGATAGACCCACGCCTTAGAGCCGACGTTGGGCTGCCTTAGGAGGCGAAATGCGCGCTCGCACAGTACGGCGAGCGGGGGAGGCGCGGTGCGGGGCGCGATGGTGCTCGAGGGCGAGGGGACACGCATGGGGCGCTCGTAGCGAGGCGCGTCTTCCGTCAGCGCGCGAAGCGGGAGATCGCACACGATCTGCGCGTCGCGCGCGATGGGGGAGGGGCTCAGCGGATCGTAGCCCTGCGTCGCACGGATCACCCAACGCGTCGTATCGGTCACGCGCCCGACCGTTGCGCAATCCAGCTCCCACTTGGTCGCTACAGCCACGACCTTCTCTACGAGCTCGGGGCGAACAACGAGAAGCATGCGTTCCTGCGATTCGCTGAGGAGAAGCTCGAGGGGCGACATTGCCTTGGCGCGTCGTGGAACGAGATCGAGATCGATGTCGATTCCCGTCTTCGATCGCGCTCCCATCTCGACGCTCGACGAGGTGAGTCCCGCAGCGCCCATGTCTTGAATTCCAAGAGCGAGGCCGAGCGAACGGAGCTCGAGGCAGGCCTCCATGAGCATCTTGCCGCGAAACGGGTCTCCGACTTGGATCGCGCCACGTGCTGCGCTTTTCCCTTTGCCGAAGGAATCGGAGGCCATCGTCGCTCCGTGAATCCCATCGCGCCCCGTTTTTGCGCCGAGCGTGAGAATCGCGTTTCCGACTCCCGAAGCACGACCGAAGACGAGTCGGTCGGACTCGATGACGCCACAGGCAAAGGCGTTCACGAGGATGTTGCCGTCGTATCGCGCGTCGAATTGAACTTCACCGCCGACATTGGGCACGCCGAACGCGTTCCCGTAGCCTCCGATGCCGCGCACGACGCCGTGCAAGAGCGCGCGGGTCCGTGGATGCTTTTCGCTGCCGAACCGCAGCGAGTCGAGGGTCGCGACCGGACGCGCCCCCATTGCAAAGATGTCCCGGAGAATGCCGCCGAGCCCCGTCGCGGCACCTTGCTTTGGTTCGATGAAACTAGGGTGATTGTGAGATTCGATCTTGAAGACGACCGCGAAGCCATCACCGATGTCGATGGCGCCTGCATTCTCTCCGGGACCTTGAAGCACGCTCTTGCCTTCGCTCGGAAGACGTTCGAGATGGAGGCGCGAAGACTTGTACGAACAGTGCTCGCTCCACATCGCCGAGAACGCACCGAGCTCTACGAGATTGGGCGCCCGTCCGAGGAGATCGACAATGCGCGCATATTCGGCACGCGTGATCTTGAGTCGAGAAAGGAGCACGTCGTCGACGTCGAGACGGGATTCGGCGGCGACCATCACACGGTCTCCGGCCAGGCATGGCGCGGATAGCGCCGCATGAGCTCCTTGCGAATCGTCGGATAGTGCTTTTGCCAGAAACCGGCGAGATCGCTCGTGACCTGAACCGCACGCTGATTGGGCGCGAGCAAATGAACGACCAGCGAGACCTTGCCATCGCCAATCTTCGGTGTTTCGCGGAGGCCGAAGAAGTCTTGGAGGCGCGATGCGACGAAGGGCGACTGTCCCGCCGGATATTCGACACGCGCGCTTCGTCCCGATGGGAGTGTGAGGCGTTCTGGGGCGAGGCGCTCGATGCGTCCAATCTCGGACGGTGACCGAAGCGCCTTCAGATAGACGAGCAACGACGTCTTCTGCATCTCGCCGAACGTTCGCTTTCCGCTAGCGAGATCGAAAAGGGCTCGGCGAAGCTCGTCGTCCGTGACTTCGGAGATTTCATTCGCAACGGAGTGCACGAAGTTGGCGCGTGCCTTCCAGGCGTCGAGCGTCCCTTCTTCGGCGAAGTGATGCGGGCCTTTCTCGAAGGCCGCCTTTGCGAGGCACTCCGTCACGGCTTCACTCGAGGCGTCGAGCGGAGACGACAGCAGCGCAAGAGCTCCGAAACGCATCTCGGAGATCGCTTCGACACGTGACGCGTTCTCGTCGAAGCGCACGACGTTCGTTTCGACGATCTCTTTTTCGAAGAGATCGATGAGCCACTCGGGCTGAATTTCGCTCACGAGCCGTGCAAGCAGGGAGCCTCCGCGCTCTTCACCGTCGACGACGACCATCCACTCTGCATGACGAACTGCGCTCTCCTCGGAGAGCTCTGCCTTCCCGCTGTGAGAGAGCGCGAGAGATCGGCCGCCCGCGCGAAGTCGCTTGGCGACGCGATCGGGGAAGGCCAAAAGAAGCGCCTTTTGTAGACGCGTGTCGTCGTCCGCGGGTTCCCGACCATCGCCGCCGGAGCGGGACCTTCGCAGGAGACGCTCGCTCGTCTTTCGCACGGACGACAGAACGCGCATGTCGAGACCGAGCTGGCGCGCGACCGACGCCGATCCCCCTTCGGCCTCTTCAACCGCCTCGAGTCTCAGCAGAAGATCGGATTCGTGGGTCGCGTGATCGGAGCCTCGACCCCCGCCTTTGAATTGCACCGTGCGGAGGATGTCGCGTTCGCCGAGAAGTGCCGCGAGCGTGGCGGCGCGCCGTTCGACACCGAGCTCGATGCCCGCGAGAAACAGTCGCGCGGCGCGAGGGGGGAGAGGAAGATCTGCGAGCCGTTTGCCGAGAGGCGTGAGGCTGTCTTTCTGCTCTCCAGAATCGACGGCTCCGAGGCGTACGAGCAGCTTGCGCGCCGAGTCCCACGCTGCAGGATCGGGCGGATCCAAGAACGTGACGGCGTCGACGTTTGCTCGCAAAAGAAGAAGCTGCACTTCGGCGAGGTCCGTGCGCAAGAGCTCGGGAGAATCGAACTCGGGGCGCGCATCGAATTCACCCTTCGAAAAAAGTCGATAGCAGACGCCCGGGGCCGTTCTTCCTGCGCGTCCAGCTCGCTGCGTGCTCGACGCACGGCTCGTTCGCACGAGCTCCATCTTCGTTACGCCGGACCAGATGTTGTGCCGCGCGCTACGCACGAGCCCCGAATCGATGACGGCTGTCACGCCGTCAATCGTCACGGAAGACTCGGCGACGTTCGTCGACAGAATGATCTTTCGTCGCGAGCTCCGGGCAATCGCGCGATCTTGCTCTTCGGGTGAGAGCTCGCCGTGGAGCGGGAGCACGTCGAGATTGAACTCGCTGGCGATCTTCTCGAGCGCCATCATCGTGTCGCGAATCTCACGCGCGCCTGGGAGAAACACGAGCGCATCGCCGCGCTCGATATCGTGTACGAAGGTCCTCACCGCCGAGGCGACCTTGAGCTGCACCGCGCGATCGTCGGCTTTCTCTTGATAGCTGAGCGTCACCGGAAAGGATCGCCCTTCGCTGCGCAGTCGCGGCGCATCGATGAACGCCGCAACCCGTTCTCCGTCGAGGGTTGCCGACATCACGATGAGACGGAGGTCGGGCCGCTCGCGTTTCAACTTCACGAGCCAGGCGAGCGCGAGATCGGTATGCACGTGGCGTTCGTGAAACTCGTCGAGAACGACGGCGACGACGCCCTTCAACGTGGGATCGGCCAGCCATCGTCGCGTGAGAATCGCTTCGGTCATGAAGCGAATGCGCGTCTTCGCGCTCGACGCCTCTTCGAAACGCACGGAATAGCCCACGCGCTCGCCGACGCGCTCGCCGAGCTCCTCTGCCACGCGGCGCGCTGCCATGCGTGCGGCGATTCGGCGGGGCTCGAGAACGAGAATTTCGCCCTCCGAAAAATGCTCGAGCAGCGCGCGCGGCACCCGAGTCGTCTTTCCGGCTCCGGGGGGCGCTTCGAGCACCAAGCTCTTGGTGCCCGCGTCGAGCCGCCGCAAAAGCTCGGGCATGAGCGGATCAATCGGTAACGGCGACAACGGCAAAGCGCCTCCTTCATACTCGCCCGAAACGCGCTAATCCACCGCCGACCGTATTTGCGAGTGGGTCTTTCGCGCTGGGCCGACTACGATCCTCGCTCGTGCGCGTCGAATCGAACGTGAACCTCAGCGAGCGAACGACCCTTCGACTGGGCGGTCCGGCGAAAAACCTCGTCACCGTGGAGAGCGAGACCGAGCTCGCGACGGTCGCCGCCGAAGCGCGCGCGAAAGGCGAAGAGCTCTTCGTTCTCGGCGGCGGCTCGAACTTGGTCATCGCCGATGCAGGCGCGAACGAGCCCATGGTCACCCTCGGGCTTTCCCAGGTGACGTTCGAAGCGACGGAACGCGCGGTACGCGTGCGCGTGCAAGCCGGGCACGACTGGGATGCGCTCGTCGAAAAGACGATCGCCGAAGGCTTGTCGGGGCTCGAGTGCCTTTCGGGGATTCCCGGCTCCGTGGGAGCAACGCCGATTCAGAACGTCGGGGCGTACGGGCAGGAAGTCGCCGATACGATCGTCTCGGTGCGCGTGTTCGACCAAGTAACGGAGACGTTCGCGATCGTACCGCGCGCCGAATGTGAGTTCGCGTATCGCCACAGTCGCTTTCGCAATCAGCGGCGCATCGTAGTGACCGAGGTCGAGTTCGAGCTGCGACAAGAGCCGACGAGTCGATCCATCCGCTACGCCGAGCTCGCAAAGGCGCTCGGTATCGCACAGGGAGACGTCGCGCCACTTCGCCGCGTGCGTGACACGGTCATTGCGTTGCGTCGCGGCAAAGGAATGGTTTGGGACAAAGCCGATCCCGAATCGACGAGCGCGGGATCGTTCTTCACGAACCCCCTCGTCACGGAAGACGTCGCGTTGCGTGTCGACGCGATCGCGGGTCGTCCCGTGCCACGCTTTCCATCGGACAAAGGCCGCGTGAAGCTCCCCGCAGCGTGGCTCGTAGAAGCGGCGGGATTCGAAAAAGGATTTGCGCTCGGAAAAGGAGCGTCGATTTCCAAGAAGCACGCGCTCGCACTCGTGAATCGTGGTGGTACGACGGCCGATCTTCTCGAGCTCGCGCGCGCGATCCAGCGCGGCGTCGAGCAGCGCTTTGGCGTGCGACTCGAACCCGAGCCCATCTTCGTCGGCTGCGCCTTGTAGAGCTCGCTTCGAGGCGCACTTATTAAGGACGGCGAAGCAAGACAGAACGTTTAATTGACGGCTCTTGGATCGTGTCGACGATCCTTTACGCACGCGCCTCGCGCGCCGCCCGATGAATCATGGGCCGAAGCGAGACGCGCACCTCGGTACGCAGATTGCTTTGGGCTTCGGACATGAGATGGTCCATCGCCGTTCCAAGCTTCGCGTTTCTCGCTCTGGGCATCGAGGCGCGAGCCTTCGCTCAAGTCACGAGCTCCGCGCGAGATCTGTTCGGCTCCCTCGTCGCGAACGAGCGTAGGCATCTCGACCTTCCAAAATTCTCAGGGTTGCCGAGAGTTCCACGCGCCGCTGCGCCTCCCGGCAGTACGAAGAATACGGCTCCGATCGAGATCACCGATCTCAATCTCGACGTGCGCATCGATCCAAAAACGAACACCATCGACGCAAAGATCGTCTTGAAGGGAAAGGCGCTCAAGTCCTTGTCGTCGCTCGTCTTCTATCTCGACCCGTCGCTGAAAGTGACGGGCGCGACGTCGCCGGGCCGCACGGTTACGTATTCGACGGCGCGCGCGGCGCTCAGC
>JAHFDV010000518.1 GCA_023248815.1 Myxococcales bacterium | reverse complement strand
GTCGTCGGAGTCTGGGACGAGCTTTTGACCTCGAAGGAGAAGCTCGTCGAAATCCTCGGTAACACTCTCGCGCCGAATCAAATCGATCGCGTTCACGAATGGTGTGTGCGCCAAGCGCGCATTCGCGCCGAGAAAGATCGCGATGGCGAGGTGCCGACGCTCGACTCGGAAGACGCGCCGATCCTGCTGCGCCTCTGGCAGGTCATGCGCGGTCCGCTCACGGCTCCCGACGGAACGGCGATTCGCTTCGCGCACGTCTTCATCGACGAAGTCCAAGATGCGAGCCCCATCTCGCTGCGCGTGCTCCTCGACCTCGCGAACAAAGAGCAGTCGATCACGCTCGCGGGCGACATCGCACAGCGCATGCTCGACGACGGCGACGAGCGAGGAGAGTTCGACTGGCGCGGGCTCCTCGACGAGCTCGGCAAGAACTCGACGACCCTCGAACCGCTCAAGGTCAGCTATCGTTCTACCGCAGAAATCACGACGTTTTCGCGCGCGGTGCTCGGAGATCTCGCTCACGACGAGGCGCCGATCGCGACGCGCAATGGTCCGTCGGTCGAGCTCTTCGAGTACTCGTCGATCGGTGAATCGGTCGCATTCCTCGCCGATGCTCTCAAAGATCTCGCGAACGCCGAGCCACACGCGAATGTCGCGCTCGTTTCGCGCTTTCCGCACCATGCCGACGTCGTCTACGAAGGCCTCCTCCGAGCCGAAGTGCCGAACGTGCGGCGCGTGCGCGAGCAAGACTTCAACTGGGAGCCCGGTTACGACGTCACCGACATCCGGCAGACGAAGGGACTCGAGTTCGACGAGGTCATCCTCCTCGAAACCACCGCCGCGATCTACCCAGACACGGCCCAAGCGCGTCACGCGCTGTATGTCGGGGCGACTCGCGCCGCGCATCAACTCTGGTGCGTGACGAGCGAGAAGCCTTCACCCGTCGTGAAGAGCGCGCTCGAAGTGCCGGTTGCCGACGCGTAACGGCAGGACTACTGCGACTGGGCGCGGCGCCCGTGGAGCGTTGGCAGAAGCCGGCCGAAACCCGCGCCGAGCACGTTCAAAATGACGGCGACATTCCACAAGGGAAGGGTGCCCGACGGCAACTTGGGAAGCATCCCGAAGCCGATGACGATTGCGACGAGCACGAACGACAGGAAGAGGTCGAGCGCGAGACCGAGATCGTCGTGCCCTTCTTGCTTATCGAAGTGACGGGTGAGGAGCTCGAGCAGGCAGACGCTGCCGAGACGTTTCCGCGCGACGAGTAGGCTGCCAAGGTTTGCGACGTTGAATACGAGATCGACTGCAGCCAGCGCCAAGAGAGGAAAGCCAACGAAGCGGAGAGTGGGAGTCGCAAGGAGCGCAAGACCCGTGAGGGCTTTGAATGCGCAAAACGGTAAGCCCACCGTGACGATTTCGGCGGCGGCAACGAGCCAATGGGAGCGCGGTACTTCGATGCTCAATTCACGGCCACTTTAGTAAAAAAGAGACCGCCGTGTCGATTCTCGTCACACACGCCCGCGCCGTCTCGTCCATTGCTCGAGGAGAAACACCATGTTGAAGCGCTTCGCTCATTCACGCCTGAGGGCATTCGAAAAAGACTTCGGATATGACGCTGGCTACATGCACGAGCTCGTCGAGGCCGATGTCGGTGCCGTCATGAAGTTCATGAAAGTTCAGGCGATATCGGGGTATCGGAAGAACGTCCCCGAAGACGTTTGGTATGCCGCGAAAATCACGGGCGCGATGCACGAAGATTGCGGCCCTTGTACGCAGCTCGCGGTCACGATGGCCGAGCGTGCGAATGTCTCGACGACGACACTGCGCGCGATCGCGGCGCGTGACGATTCGGCACTACCGGAGGATGTCCGACTCGGGGTCGAATTCTCGCGCGCCGTCCTGGCCCGTGACGCGCGAGCCGACAAGCTGCGCGAAGAGATTGTTCGCAGGTGGGGTTTCCTCGGACTCGTGAGCATTGCGTTCACACTCATCGGCGCACGCGTCTACCCAACGTTAAAATATGCACTTGGGCACGGTCACGCTTGCACGCGGCTCCATGTCGCCGGAGAGCCGATTCCCGTGCGAAAAGAGAACCTCGTGAACAGGGTAATGTCATTGGGAGCAGAGGCATGACGAACGACGTTTCGGGGCATGAATTCGAGCGCGAACGGCGGCGCCTGATTGGGCTCGCGTATCGGATGCTCGGTTCTGTCGCCGAAGCCGAGGACGTCGTTCAGGACGCGTTTTTGCGCGTGCGTAGCGCAGAGACTTCGGAGATTCGCGATCTCGGTGGCATCTTGCACACGACCGTCGCGCGGCTCTGTTTGGACCGAATGAAATCCGCCCAAGCACGGCGCGAAAAGTACGTTGGAACGTGGCTGCCAGAGCCCGTCGTTTCGATGGCAGCACAGGTCGAGACTCCGCCGACCGAGTCGTCGGCCGCAGACGTTCAGCTCGAACGCCTGGACGATCTCTCGTTCGCGCTGATGATGACCCTGCAACGCTTGAACCCCCAGGAGCGAACCGCTTTCTTGCTGCACGATGTGTTCGGTCAGGATTACGGCGCGATTGCGGCGGTTCTAGACAGCTCCGAGAGCACCTGTCGCAAGCTGGCGGAGCGCGCCCGCCACCAAGTTCAGGCTGGGAGACCCAGGTTCCAGGTCAAGCCCGAGGACGGATCGCGGCTCCTCGAGGTCTTCTTGCTCGCGACGCGCGATGGCGATGCCGATGCGCTCGTCAAAGTTCTCGCAGACGACGCAACGCTCTACACAGACGGCGGCGGCAAGCGTCAGGCCGCGCTCAATCCGATCCACGGCGCCGACAACGTGGCGCGGTTCTTCAAAGGCATCTCCAAGAAGTCGACGTTCGAGATGCCTGTCGGCCTCGAGCTCGTTCCCGTGAATGGTCTGCCTGGGTTCGTGCTCACGTACGCGACCGGCGACATTGCGGTTGGTGCGATTGCCATCGAGCAGGGTCGTATCCAAGAGGTCTACATCGTCAGGAATCCGGACAAGCTGCAGCACCTGGCCAAGCCGGCATTCGGGATCGGCGTGCCTTGAGCCCTGCGCACCGCGGTCTTTCGGTAAAGTTTACATAATACATCTTATGCGATCCTCTGGATACGGGACGAACCGGGAAATCTAGGCCTTTTTGGAAAGCTCGCAGTAGCGCCCAGCTGCCCGCTTGGACCCTGCTTGCGACTCCGGCGGAGCGTTCTCGTCGTTCCTGAGACCAGCTCCAAAGATCAAAATCGACATCTCGCTCGTCACAATCTGGGTCGCTCCAACGATGACTCGATAGAACCGATGAGCACTCTGATGTCGAGACCAACGGCCGCGTCCAACCCGCTTGCGAACCCCGAGCTGCGCACGGCACTGCTCTTGGCGGCCAAGCGTCGCGGCATGGGATCGGATGCGGAGGACGTCGTTCAAGGCGTGCTTCTCGAGGCGCTTTCTTCGAACGTTCGCCCAACGAATCCGAATGAGCTCGAGCGCTGGCTCCGTACGGTCCTTCGCAACAAGATCGTGGACCATTACAGGCGGAATCGGCGCGAAAAGACCGTCGATGAGCTGCCCGAAGTCGGTGTCGAAGAACCGGACATGGACTTATTGAAGTGGGCGATGACCGAGCTCCCGGATGGCGCCGAGTCGCCGAAGGCCTTGGAATGGGCACTTCGCGAAGGCTCCGGTGAGAAGCTCGAGCACATCGCCGAGCAAGAGTCCCTGCCCGCGCCGCGCGTGCGCCAGCGCGTCGTGCGCCTGCGTCAGCACTTCCGCCTTCGCTGGGCGCTCTATGCGGCGGCAGTGGGTGTCGCGATGATTCTCGCGCTCGGTGCTCTAGCGCGGCGCAAGCCCGTCGAGATTGCGCGAGATACGGACACGCCGGAGCTTCGTGGAAAGCGTGTGCGGCAGCGCGCGTTCGAAGAGTGCCCGCAGCTGTCGCCAGAGGCTTGTCTCGAGCGGCTCGACGAAGCGAAGCGCCTCGATCCCGCGGGAGATACCGAACCCGCGACCAAGACGTTGCGCGACGCGCTCTCGCGTAAGTTCATTGCGCCGCCCATTCCGGCACCGAGCTCTTCGACGCCTACGGATATCTCCCCCGAGCGGACGGCTCCGAGCTCGTCTGCGTTGCCGATGCCCGTTCCGACGACTACTGCGCCGGCAAGCGCCGCGCCGATGGCAACGATGATGCCGCCACTTTCGGTTCCCTAC
>JAHFDV010000517.1 GCA_023248815.1 Myxococcales bacterium | reverse complement strand
AACGCGATGCGTGCTCGCTCAAGGAATGACCATCGACACGGGCGTTCTCGTCGGCGAGATGGATGAGCTTTTGCGGCGCGGCAAACTCTTGCCCGACCAACTCCTTCTTTCTGACCGCGCACATTTGATTTTGCCGATTCACATCCTCGTCGATCAATTGCGTGAAGGCGGCGAGCGCGCGATCGGCACGACGAAGCGCGGCGTCGGTCCGACGTACGAAGACAAGGCGGCGCGACGCGGCGTTCGTGCGGGCCTTCTCCGCGACGAGAAGCTTTTGCGAGAGGCCGTGAAGCGCACCTACGAAGCGTGGGCTCCCGTGGTCGAGCGCCTCGGTGGCCAAATGCCTTCGGCCGCCGACGCCGTCGCCGCTCTCTTGGCGCATGCCGTGCGCATCGTTCCGCTCATCACGGAGACGTCGCGCATCGTGCACGAAGCGATGACTCGCCAAGACAACGTGCTCTTCGAAGGCGCCCAGGGGACGCTGCTCGATATCGATCACGGCACGTACCCCTATGTCACTTCCTCGTCCGCCGTTGCCGGCGGTGCATGCACGGGAGCGGGCATCGGGCCGAGTCGCATCGATCGCGTCATCGGAATCGCAAAAGCCTATGTCACGCGCGTCGGCGGAGGGCCGTTTCCGACGGAGCTCACGGACGACAACGGCGAACGTCTCCGCACGATCGGCGGCGAGTTCGGCTCCGTCACGGGTCGACCGCGGCGTACGGGCTGGCTCGATCTCCCCGCATTGCGCTATGCGGCGCGCCTCAGCGGGTTCGATGGCATCGCGCTGACCAAGCTCGACGTGCTCTCGACCTTCGACGAGATCGGCGTGTGCACGGGATACGAGACGCCGCGTGATGGCCTCACGAATGAGTTTCCGATCGACGAGCTCGAACGCGCACGACCCCATCTCAACTTCTTCAAAGGCTGGAACTCCTCTCTCGATGGCGTGAAGTCGCGCGCGGAGCTCCCCGAGGCAGCGCGAGCCTACGTCGACTTCATCGAACGCGAGGTCGACGTTCCCATCGTGCTCATCGGCACGGGTGCGGCGCGCGAGGCGACACTCGAGGCGGGAAGCCTATGGGGACCGCGCAATTCGATCCCCGCCGTGCCTGCCTGAATTCGCGCGCGAGACTGATATACTGAGGGAGTGGTGCCCGTGTCGTTGCTCGCTTTTTGGTGGATCGCGCAAGTGGTCTCGCCCGTTTCGTCGAGCACGGCCAAGCCGGGAACATCGTCTTCCGCTGCTCCGCTCGAGTGCAGCGAGGTCGCGCATGGATCCCCCGAAAATCCGTGGGAACGCGCCAAGCGGCAGCGCGAGGGAGGCTTTTGCAGTCTCATTGCCACCGCAGAAACGAAGCTCGGATCGCAAGCGCCGCTCGGAGTGAAGCAAGCTTCGATCCTCGCGGATCAAGCGGCAGCGATTCGCCCAGAGAGCGCGCTTCCGCACGTCATTCGCGGACGTGCTCTGATGCGAGAAGGAAAGTTCGGCGCCGCTCGCACGGAGCTCGCGGTTGCAACGAGTGCCGTCCCCGAGCTCTTGCGCGTGCCTGACACGCTGTTTGCTTGGGCGCACACGACGATGCAGCTCGGAGACTTCGTCGAGAGTCGCCGTGCTTATGCGCGGCTCCTTCCGTCCGCGAACCTCATCTCGAAGACCGACCAACCGACGGCTTTGCTCGACGCAGCGTGGCTCTTCATGGCGGAAGGCCCGGGCTCACTGGATAGCGCGATCGCGACATTGCGTGAGCTGCACGCGCCTTCTGCGCCGACGGTGAGAGTCGTGACCGCGCTCGCACTCGCACTCGCACTCGATCGAAAAGGAGCCCGCGACGAAGCGCAACAGCTTCTCGGTCCGCAGATTCGAGCAGGCGCCGCGGCCGCAATCAAAGACGCGATGGATGCGAAGCTCGTTCCAGCGGAAGAGGTGCCTGCGCTCCTTGCGATGAGCTTCGAAGGCCTCGATGTGCGTCTCGCGAAAGAGCACTGGCGCGAAGTGCCTCAGGGCGTTTGGCGCTCGCATGCGGAGCTTCGGCTCGATCCCAAGGCGAGCTCGAAATCGACGTCAAAAATGGGATCGCCGTCCAAGTGAGGATGCGCTTCTCGAGCTCACTTTTCGTGGGGATCATCTTCGCCGCGGTCGTCGCTGCACCGGCGATCGCGCGTGCAGAGACTCCTCCGAACGTCTGGGATATCGCGGTGGATCCGCAAGTTCGCGATCGCTGGACGCTTCACTCGCGCGTCCTCGCGCTTCTATTTCCGGCGCGTGAAGGCTTTGGACCGAGAGAGAAAAGACGGCGTGAGCTCGAGCAAGATCTCGCGCGAGGTGTACTGGAAGCAGCTCATGCGGCGTCGAGTCCGGACGTGCGTCTCCAGTTCGACTTGGGAAGGCTCTATGAGACGCGACAGCGCCACGCATCGGCTGTCTCCGTACTGAAGGGCGCGCTCGCCGCCGAGCCGAACCATCCGCTGGCGACACATGCGCATGTCTTGCTCTCCTCTGCCTACGCCCACCTCGGTGCCACGGAGCGCGAGCGCGAAGAGCACGAGACCGTCGTCAAGACGACGACGGATGTGGACGAACGCGCGACTTCTTATTTGAATCTGGGCGAATCCGACATGCGCTTGGGCGAGCTCGATCGCGCGGTCGGGAGTTACAACCTGGCGATCGCGGAGTCATCGAAGTCGCCGTTTGCGGCCATCACCGTTCCCCTGGCGGAGTGGGGTCTCGCGGTCGCTCACGATCGCCGCGGTGATCGCGCAAGCGCATATCTCAATGCGCAACTCGCGTTCGCGAGCGATCCCGCCGCCGTTCGCGTAGGCGGGCTCGACGACGGCGTCTATTACGTGCCCGCGTACGAGCGGTATTGGTATCTCGCGCTCGCTGCCACCGTCTATGCGACCGAAGGATTCGACTTCGAGCCCGGTCGAATCGAGAGACAGATGTCAGCAATGGGACACCAGCCGGAGACGATCGTGCCACTCACGGGCAAAACGATCGGTGAAGGCAACTTGCCGAAAGGCGCCGTGCGCTGGGGACGCGTCGAATACTTTTGGCAGCACTACATCGATGGCGCAGCGGACGACCACAGTCGTGAAACGTGGATCGAGCGCGCACGCGAGCATCTTGCGGAGGCGCGGCGCGAGAAGCTCCGCGTCGCGGCATCGTCGAAGTAGCGTTGTGCGCCGCTAGCGAGCAGGAAATAGATCGCGCTTTTGCCACGTGGGCAATTCGCGGAGCTCGTTCCAGGCCTCGCGCGGCGTCGTGTAGCGATACGATTCGCGCCGCCGCAAGAGCTTCGCGATGAGCCCACCGAGAGGCGTCCCGATTTGCTCTGCCTTCTGCCGCGGGGCGCCGCTCCCCACGACGTGTGCGAGCTCTTGATAGGCGAGCCCAGGCGCGATCGCGGGCTCACCGGTCAGCATCCAATAGAGCAATAGGCCGACTTGATAGAGATCGCTCTGCTTGCTCGTATAGCCGCTCGCGAGCACCTCGGGCGCCATGATCTTGTGATGCACGACGTTCGGACGAATCGCGGGAGCGCCGCCGAGCTCGTGACTGATTCCGAAGTCCGAAATCTTCACCGTCGGTCGATCTGTCGTGTGCGTGATGAGCACGTTTCCGGGATGGAGATCGTCGTGAACGATGTCGTTGTCGTGCAAGAACTGGACGGCGGCGAGAAGCTGCCGCGAGAGCTCGATGACGAGACCTTCTTGCATCGGCGTTCCCAACATTGCCGTCAGCGGATGATCGCAGCGCTCGAGAGCGAGGTAGAACAGATTGCCCTGCTCGAACGCGTCGTGGATGTAGACGACGTTGGGGTGGCGGAGGGAGAGGAGGCGCTTCACTTCGAGCGCCCATTCTTTTTGCACTTCGTCGTACGGGCGATTCGCAGGACGAATCATCTTCACTGCGTAGATTTGATCGAACGGGCCAACGCATTCGTAAACGGCGCCGAACTCTCCGCCGCCCAAGAGACGCGTGACCGCGTAGTTGCCCCGCGGTGAAGCGAGCACGGCGCCCGGTGTCGGAAACTGCATGCTCGCAGCGGCTTGCGGAGGAACCATCGCAAAGGCGGGAGGTGTGACGACGCCTCGCGGCGCGGAGTTGGGCGCGAGCGGCACGGCGCCATGCGGATTCGTCGGCGCCGAGATCGGGGCATGTCCACGCGGCGGTCCATACGGCAGCGGAGCCTGCGGTGGCGGGGGCGGGGGCG
>JAHFDV010000516.1 GCA_023248815.1 Myxococcales bacterium | reverse complement strand
CGGCATACGAGATCGCGAAAATGCAGAGCAGCTTCGATGCCGTGCGCGCCGCCGGTCTCAAGGTGATTCCTCGATTCACTTACAACTTCCCCGCGAGCTGGCCCAACGGCGAGCAAGACGCGTCGAGCACGCAAATCCTCGCGCACATTGCGCAGGTGAAATCGCTGCTCTCTTCGAATGCCGACGTCATCGCAACGATGCAAGCTGGTTTCATCGGCAACTGGGGCGAATGGCACAGCTCGACCAACGGTCTCGACAACAACACCTCCGCGCAGCAGTCGATCGTCGGCGCACTTCTCTCCGCACTTCCGTCTTCACGCTCGATCCAAATTCGCTATCCGAACATCATCACCTCGGTCTTCGGAACACCACTAACCGCAAATGAAGCGTTCAATGGCAGCCAGAAGTCACGCACGGGGCTCCACAACGATTGCTTCCTCGCGAGCGACGATGACTTCGGCACCTACGGACGAACGGGTACGGGGGTCGGAGCCACTCCCGAAGCGGGCAAGACGTTCATCGACCAAATCGGCTCGTATACGCCCATCGGCGGCGAGACCTGCAACAACGCACCTCCGCGCTCGTCCTGCGGCACTGCTACCGCCGAGCTGTCCCGCATGCACTTCAGCTACCTCAATCGCGACTTCGAATCGGGCGTCAACAACGGTTGGAAGTCTGGCGGCTGCTACGACGAGATCTCGAACAAGCTCGGCTATCGCTTCGTGCTCCGCAGCGCTTCGCATAGTGCGAGCGTGAAGAGCGGCGCAGCGATCGCATTCAAAGCGAAGATTGCGAACGTCGGCTACGCGTCGCCCTACAACCCTCGCCCCGTTTATGTCGTCCTCAGCGGTAACGGTCAGCGGCGCGCAATCGCTCTCGATGCTGATCCTCGTCGTTGGGCCTCCGGCACCGAGAGCTCGATCGATACGACCATCGTCGTGCCGAGCGATCTCCCCGCGGGAAGTTACTCCGTCTCGATCTCGCTCCCCGACGCAGACGCTCGTCTCGCGAACCGGAGCGAGTACGCCATCCGCTTCGCGAACGCCGGAACATGGAACGCAACCACCGGCGACAACGTGCTCACGACCAAGTTGTCCGTGGCGAAGTAGGTCGCAGACGTTGCGCATGTCGTCGCATGACGCAACCGCGCGACAATTTGTCCCAGCGCGCCCAACACGGCACGGTTCTCTTTCCGAAAGCATCGGAAAAACGAGTGTCGACCGTTGGCGCGCGGCTTGCTGGAATGCGAGCGACATTCATGCCGAAACTCTGCGTCACCCGCCTTGCATCGTTCTCTTTGGTGATGAGCTTCGAGCTCCTTTCGGTTCGAGCCGCCCACGCCGGAGACGAGCCGCCGCCCTCCTTGCCTACGACATCCGTTGCCCCGTCGCCGGTAGTTGCGGCTCCCATTGTTTCCGAGGAGAAGCCTTCTGGCGAGAAGCCCACTCCACCGCGCGGCGTCGTCTGGCACCAAGAATGGCCGAAGTTCCAGCCTGTCGAATATGGAATCACAGGAGCCATGCTGCTCGGCACGGGCGCATTCATCGTCTTCGGAAAGGAAGGAGACCCGAACTGGACGGGGCCCATTCTCTTCGACGAGGGTGCTCGAAATGCGTTCCGCGCCAACAATCACAAGACGCGACAAGCCTGGCAAATCGTCGGTGACGCCTTCTACTACGGCGGCCTCGCGTATCCGTTCATCGTCGACACACTCGCCGTGACATGGATTGGGCACAAGGCCCCCAAAGTCGCGTCCCAGATGTTTCTCATCAACACGGAAGCATTTGCGATCACGGGCTTCTTCAGCTTTCTCAGCAATGCGACGATCCGCAGACAGCGCCCTTACGTGCGCGAGTGCGGCGCCGGGAAACCCGACCCCGTTTTTCCCGATTGCGATGTCGCGGGGCAATCCGAAGGCTTCTACAGCGGCCACACCGCAATCGCCTTCACCGGCGCGGCGTTGACTTGCATGCACCATGCAAACCTTCCGCTCTACGGAGACAATGGTGTCGGTGGTGCAGTGGCGTGCGTCACGTTGATGACCGGTGCCACCGTCGGCGGTGTCGCCCGACTCATCGCCGACAAGCACTACGCCAGTGACGTGATCGTCGGCGCGGGTGTGGGTCTCGCTTCGGGAATCATCGTTCCCTGGCTTCACTACCGTCACCGCAGCAAGACCGGCGATGCGTCGACGGCGAATCAGCCCGTCTTCACCATCGCGCCCGCGCCGCTTCTTTCCCCGACTACCGCAGGGCTCGGCGCCATGGGACTTTTCTGAGCGTGCTGTCTTCGAAGATCCGCAGCAGCAGCGCTCAGAACGTGACTTTCGTTCCTACCTGAATCCAGCGCGGTGCGTTGGGACGCGCGCCGTAGGGCCGTCGACCGACGATGTACTCTTCGTTGAAGATGTTGCGCACGCTCGCGTAACAGAGGAACGGTCCCAAGATCTTCAGCGAGGCATTTGCATCGACGAGGAACTGTTCGTCCGTCGCCAGCGTCTGATTGATTGGGCCACTGCCCGCGATCTCGCGCATCCGTGAAACGTACGTCGCCGCAAAGGCGATGCCGGCGCGGTCGGACTCGAGTCCCAGCGTGGCGGTGAGCTGATGCTTGGGGATATAGGGCATCTCGTCGCCGCTCTTCACCGATCCGTAGATGGGATCTTCCGAGTCGAACGATCTCGAGAACTCACCATTCGTCAACGTGTACGAGACCGTGAATGGGAGACGAAGAAACTCCGTCAGTCGCACTTCGTGCTCCGCGAATGCCTCGACCCCGTAAATCCGCGCTTTTCCTGCGTCGAACTGGCGATCGAGGTTCTGATCCACGCAGCCGCTGGAAAGCGTGCACACGTCCGTGAGGTTGGAATAGTCGTTGTAGAAGCCGATGACTTCCGCGCGCATCTTTCCTTTGGTGAAGCGGGCTCCCGCCTCGTAGTTCACGCTGAGCTCGGCCTTCGCATTCCCAGAGACGTTGGGCGTCGGAGGACTGAAGCCGCGATGGATGCCTCCGAGAAATCCGAACGCGTCGGTGAGGCCGACGTATGCGCCGACGCCGGGGAGCGGGATGACGGTATTCGTTACGCCCTGGGTGTTCGTGATCTTTTCTTTGAAGAGCGCGCGAATGGCTTCGACGCGAAAGCCCGGTGTTACCGTGAGCCGGCCCCACGTGATCGCATCCGTCGCGTGAAAGGCTACGGCGTTCGTCGAAACTTCTTCGAACGCCGTCACGACGGTTGGCTGGCCGGCAGGCTGGAGAGCTCCTTCGACGACATTGAACGCGTCTTCGCTATGGCGGCGCTCGATGCGGTCGTAGTGAAACCGCAGGCCGTACTCGGCGCGGTGCGCGAGCGGACCCGTTTTGTCCGTCACGCGCACGCGCGTCTCGATGCCCTGTGAGACGAAGTCGCGAGCGTTCGGTCCCACGAGAAGGAGCTCGCCAGAGCTGCTCGTCGTGCCGCGCCCGCGCGCGAGCTCGTAGTAAATCTGGTTGGTCGGCGTGGTCGGATCGCGAAGAACGTCGAAGACACTCGCGCCACGGAACGCATTCACCTTTCGCCACGTGCGCGAGAGATCGTTTCGATAGACCGACGTCGTGATCGTCGTATTCGATGCGAGCTCTGCCGCATGGGTCAAGACGAGCGTCGTTCGATGCCAGGTCATTCGGTCGAGCGCCGTGATCGGATACCGCTGCAGCGGGTTCGCGCGAAAGTCCGCCTCGGTGAGCCCGACATACGTCTCGTTCGAGACCTCGTCGGAGTAGCCGAGCTTGAGTCGAAACTCGTTTTTGTGCTTCGCTTTGGGGTCTAGAACGTAGCGACCTTTGAACATCCACTCGTTCTTTGCGAAGCCCGTGTCCGCTCCACTCGGGAGCTCTTTGAATCCGTCCGTTCCAACGTGGACGCCTTCGACCAAAAAGCCGAGCTGCTCGTCACCGGCGCCCGCATAGCCGTGAATGCGATTGTAGGCGTACTCCCCTACTGCGACATCGAGCATCGCGGTCTTCTTCGTCGGAATCGGACGCGTGAGAAGATCGATCGCGCCGCCGATCGTTTGCGGGCCGTACACGATCGAACCAGGCCCCTTGATGATGCGCACTTGAGTCATGCGCGAGACCAGCGGGAAGTAGTAGGCGGCCGGCGCAGAATAGGGCGCAGGTCCGAAGAGAATGCCGTCTTCCATCAGCGTGAGCTTCTTGCTGCGATCCGGATTCACGCCGC
>JAHFDV010000151.1 GCA_023248815.1 Myxococcales bacterium | reverse complement strand
TCCTTGACGCCAACGACATCTCGCACGACGGGGGCGGCCGCCTGGAGCTCGTCGGTGCGCATCGCATGAATGGCGGAAACGACGCCGCGCTCGGTGGCGCCCGATCCTGGAAACGCGCCGTCCACGGCTTTCGAATAGAAGTAGGTCGCAAAGCCTTCGTTGAGCCACAGATCGTCCCACCATCGCGGCGTGACGTAGTCGCCGAACCATTGATGCGCGAGCTCGTGCGCGATGATCGACATCTGATCGCGTTTGCTCCTCGCAGAAGAACGCTGCGGGTCGAGGAGGAGCACCTCTTCACGAAACGTGATGAGTCCCGGATTCTCCATCGCGCCTGCCGCAAAATCGGGAATCGCGAGGAGGTCGAGCTTTGGATACGGGTATTCTACACCGGTATATTCTTCGAGCTTGGCGACGAGCTTCGGGGTTACCTCGAGCGCACGCGCGCCGAGGCGACTCTTTCCGCGCGTCGTGATCACGCGCACGCGATGTGATCCCTCTTTGATCTCGAGAGGGCCAACGGCGAACGCGACGAGGTAGCTCGGCAGCGGTGGGCTTTTCTCGAACTCGAAGCGCGTGAACGATCCCACTTCCTCGTGCTTCTTTTCTCGCATGTTTGCGACAGCGAGGTCTCCCTTGGGAACACGAAGTGCCAGCTCGAAGGGGACCTTGAAGCCAGGCTCATCGAACGAAGGGAATGCACGGCGGGCGTCGGATGGCTCGAATTGCGTGAACGCGTAATCGAGCTCGCCATCTTTCACGTGATAGAGGCCACGCAGCTGATCGCCCACGCTTCCGCGGTAGGTGAGTCGAAGGGTGGCTGCGCCTTTCGGAAGAGCGTCTTTGAAGATCAGCACGAGCTCGTCGTTGCCGTTCGAGCCATGAGCGGGTCTCGAGATGACACGCGTCGTCGGAATGACGCGTTCGGCGATGACCACCTCGCTCTTTTCGATGGTGAGATCGCGTGCGTGAAGGACGATAGCGTGCGTCCGCTCGGCAATGTTTCCGTCGATCGCTACTTCGCCACGGAAGCCTTTTTCTTTCGGCGAAACCTCGAGCTCGAGTCGCACTCCGGTCGGGAGAAACGTGGTCGGGAGTCGGCCGTTGTCGTTCGCCTTCGGTACCTCGATGACAACTTCTTTGTCCGTCACCTTCGGGGGCGGGGATGCACCGCAACCCGCGAGCACGCCCATGAGTGTCGCCGCGACCGCGTGCGTGATCCATCCGCGAGCCAGGGATGAATGTCCGCGTTTCCGCATGCGGCACGCAGCCTCGCGAAAATCGTCGCGAGATGCAAGGACTCGCGCGCGATCGTGCTGCGCGGCCTCGGGTCGTCTCAGCTGCCGGTACTGGAAAGCGGGTCTTCGTTCGATTGCGAATCGGACGTTTGAAGATTGGGGGAGGTGAGATCGATCCGTGCGCAGGACCCGAGATCGGGCGCGCTGTAGGATGGCGGTCGAACGCGCTTTTTCTGTTCTTCTCGCAGAAGCTTGGCGACCGGGATCGCAGCGCTCGTCTCGTTGGCGACGAACGCTTCCGGTGACGCCTTTTCGTCTTCGTCGCGGAACGCAATCACTTCCGAGGTGAGCGCCACGCTGTGGGAGGAAAGAGAATAGAGAACGGCGCGCGCTCCGAGTGTCCACGTGGCGACGAGGTCGTTGCCGACGAGGAATCCGACTAGCCGCTCGTCTTCCTTCGTCAAACCGTTCTGGAACGAGATGGTTCGGTGCGCCGTGCGCAGCTGCGTGCGCCGTGGAAAGGCGAACGGCCGCACGAGGCGTTCCTTAACGAGCGCAACGAGCCATGCCCCCTGCTTCATCGACGTGCTCCTTGTTTCATCGTGAGCCCTTGAAGAGCAACGTGCGTGCCGAGACGGCACTTCGACAATCGCTCAATAAACATTCGCGTTTTTGGCGGACGCGAGTCGCCGGCGTCCGGTTTTAGATCGTTTGGAGGGAGGCGAGATCCAGGTGTTCGGTTTGACCGGATCGGAGGTACGCTTCGCGCCATGCGAATTGCGAAGACGTTCACCTTCATCGCCGCACTGTGTCTCACCTCGGCAGCCACGATCACCCCGCGAGAGAGTCGCGCGGACATCAAAGCGCCCAATCTGCGGGTCGAGAAATACAAGCTCGAGAACGGGCTCGAGGTGCTCCTCCACAAGGACACGGCCGCGCCGTTCGTGACCGTCAACATTTGGTATCACGTCGGGTCGAAGGACGAGCAGGCCGGAAAAAATGGCTTCGCGCACCTCTTCGAGCACGTGATGTTCCAGGGCTCGAAGCACGTTCCCGAAGATACGTATTTCAAGTTCCTCGAACGTGCAGGCGCGACTTCGATCAATGGCACCACGAATACGGACCGGACGAACTACTTCGAAACCGTCCCGAAGAATCAGCTCGACCTCGCGCTTTGGCTCGAGAGCGATCGCATGGGCTTTCTCCTCGATCACGCGGACGATGCGACCTTCAAAAGTCAGCGCGAGGTCGTCAAGAACGAGCGGCGCCAGAACTACGAGAACTCGCCGTACGGTCTCGTCGATCAGTTCGTTTTGGAGCGCCTCTATCCCGAAGGGCACCCGTATCGGCTTTTGACGATCGGCACGCCGGAAGATTTGGATCGCGCAACGATCGAAGACGTCCGCGCGTTTTTCAAAGACTGGTACCGCCCGAACAACGCCACGCTCGCGATCGCGGGAGACATCGACGAAAAGCAGACGAAGGCGCTCGTCGAGAAATACTTCGGGCCCATTCCGGGAAAGCCCATCCCTGCGCGCCGCAAAGTTCCCGAGGTGAAGCTCACCGCCGAGAAGCGTCTCATCGTCGAAGCGGGAGTTCCTTTGGGGCAGGTGCGCCTGACCTGGGCAACTCCGAAGACCTTGACGGAAGCCGACGCGGATCTCGATCTCTTCGCGAAAATCCTCGCCGGAGGTAAGCCGAGCCGGCTCGTGAAGCGCTTGGTGGACGAGCTCGGAATCGCGCAGTCGGTTTCGGCGGCGCAGGCGTCGCAAGAGCTTGGCTCCAACTTCGAGATCGAAGCGACCGCGCAGAAGGGTCACACCGCCGAAGAGCTCCTTGCTGTCATCGAGCAAGAGCTCGACGAGATCGCCAATGGCTGTTCGACACCGGCCGCCGCGGCAAAGACCGCATCACCGGCGAAGGGCAAAAACCTCTGCCGAGGAAAGCTCTCGGCAGGCGAAGTGAACCTCGCGCGCCAGTTCTATTTGTCGACGTTCCTCATCAGCAACGAGCGCGTCGGTTCGCGCGCCAATACGTTCAACACCTACAACCAACTCGCGGGGGATCCGAACTTCCTCGCCGCCGACTTCGCCCGTTACGAGTCGTCGACCGACGCGCGGATCTCGAAGACCGTTCGCGAGAACCTCACGAAGACTTCTCGCGTCGTCACGCTCGTCCACCCGGAGCCGTCGGCTCCGCTTGCCGGCCGCGTCGCCAAAGAGGAAAAGCCATGAATCGCACACACGTCATCGTATCGACTCTCCTCGTCGTCAGTAGCGGCCTCGTCGGTTGCGGCGGAGGCGAAGACGCCGTCGTTCCTGCGCAAGTCGCTCGCCCCGTCGCGAGCGTTGCGCCGCCCCCGTCGGACACGACGCCTGACGCGCCGTTCCGAGCGTATCCGCCGAATCCTGAAGGCGCTCTCGCGGTCAATGCGCCCGACGTCGTCGAGCGGAAGCTCTCGAACGGCATCCGCGTTCTCTTCGTCTCCCGCCAGACACTCCCACTCTTTGCGATTCGCGTCGGTGTTCTCTCTGGCGCCGTGGACGACGCAACGGTGCCGCCCGTAGTTGCCACGGCGACCGGACAGCTCCTCGAGATGGGAACGAAGAAGTTCACGGCCGAGGCTTATTCCGAAGCTTTCGACGCCATCGGCGGCAGGCACTCGGCGTCGCTCGGATGGACGGGCGGCGCCCTCGCCGCGGAAGGCCCGGTCGAAGCGCTCGATCGCATTTTGGACCTCGTCGGAAGCGCGACGCTCGAACCGACGTTTCCAGAAGAAGAAGTGAAGCGCCTCAAAGAACGGTGGCGCGGTCAGAACGAGATCAAAAAGACCAGCGCCTCTTGGCTCGCTTGGAACAGCCTCGGTCGCGTCGTCGCCGGAGAGAAGCATCCCTTGGCACATCCGTCGGCGGGTCGGCCCGAAGAGCTCGACAAGCTATCGCGAGGTGCGATCGATGCATTCTACAAGCGAACCTTCGTTGCTGAAAACGTGGGCATCGCGGTCTGCGGAGCGCTCAATCCGGAAGAGCTCTTGCCCAAGCTCGAAGCGCGCTTCGGGAAACTGAAGAAAGGGACAGCGCCGAGGAAGGTGCTCCCACTCGAAGCGCCGCAGAAGAAAGTCGTTTTCGTCGAGAAGAAGGGCGCCACGCAATCGCAGGTCATGGCTGCAATGGGCGGAACAACTCTTTTGACGGACGAGAACCGCGAGGCGACCTACGTCGCGGACGCGATCTTTGGCGGCATGTTCTCGAGCCGGTTGAATTTGAACCTACGCGAGCAGCATGCGTTCACCTACGGCGCGCATTCGTCCTTCTTCGAACACCGCGCGTTCTCCATTTTGACCGCGGGAGGCGCGATCGTGCGTGAGCACACGAAGGAAGCGCTCGACGAGATGCAGAAGGAACTCACCCGATTCGCTGGCGGCGACATCACCGATGCCGAGCTGAAGGACGCCAAAGAATACCTGCGCCTTGCACACGTTCGCGGATTCGAAACGGTCTGGGACACGGTCTCCGAGCTCGGCTCGATTCTCCAAGAAGGAAAGCCCGCGAACGAGTTCCGTCTTCGCGCCGACAAGCTCGAGAAGGTCACGCTCGCCGATGTCCAGCGCGCAGCCAAGGCTCGCTATCTCGCCGCGCCGCCGACGATCATCGTCGTCGGCGATCGCTCCGTCTTCACCGATCAGTTGGACAAGCTGAAGGGCTTCGGTCCGATCGAAGAACGCGGCGCCTACGGAGAATTTCCGAAGGCCGTGGAAAAGGCCGAAAAGAAGCCGCCAACCGAAGGCGCGCCGAAGAAGTAATCGCGACCTCGCTGGGGCGCGTCGAGGCGATGGCCTCCGCGCCCAGCCTTCACTCGGCACAATCTCACGCGCTTACTCGGCGCAATCTCGCACGCTTACTCGGCAAACGACGCGCTCGCGCACGTCGGGAGGCAACCAGGGCCGTTCGGCGTCACGGTTGCATAGGTCACGACGCGCGAGAGAACTTCGATCGACGCGCCGGAAGGATCGAGGAGCTCGATTGAAAATTCGTCGCCGTTCGTGGGGCTCTGGCTCTCGACCGAGAACGTCACCTGCACTTCGAACTTGTTGCCCGACTTGGTCAGGTAAGCCGTTGCGGGAATGGCACCGTCGAGCACGAACGTGATGGGGTCGGCTCCCGTCGGAACTGTCCCTGAGACGCCCTTGCTGCAGTTCTTCGTCGCTCCGTCTTTGATCTTCACACAGCCTTGCACCGTTGCCGCGCCCATCTCCGCCGCACTGATCGAGGTCGTGAGCCTTCCGGACACGGCGCTCGAACACTCGCCGTCGGCGGGGCAGCCCGCGTCGTCCGACGAACAGGCGAGGACGAGGAACGGCGCGAAAAGGAGGGAAGAAAGCTTCATCGCGTTTGACTGTACGGGACAGCCTCGGATGGAGCAACTGCGCTCACCGTGATAGCGTGACGCTCACGATGTCGGAACCGGCGACGCTCGCAGAGCGGCTTCAAGGGATTGGGCAAACCCTCGAGCACATGTTCCTCGGGAAGGAGGAAGTGATCCGACTCCTCTTGATCTCCGCCGTCGCAGGCGAGCACGCCGTTCTCATTGGACCGCCGGGAACAGCGAAGTCTGCACTCATTCGCTCCTTTGCGAAGCTCATCGACGCCAACTACTTCGAATACCTTCTCACGCGTTTCACCGAGCCGAACGAGCTCTTCGGTCCCGTCGACATCGCGGCGTTTCGCGACGGTCGCTACGAGCGGCGCACTGAGGGAATGCTCCCAACCGCCGAGATCGTGTTCTTGGACGAAGTGTTCAAGAGCAACTCGGCGATCTTGAATGCGCTGCTAACGCTGCTCAACGAGCGGCGCTATGCGAGCGGCGGAACCGTTCTGCGGTGCCCGCTCATCTCGGCGTTCGGCGCTTCGAACGAAGTTCCCACGGACGAGAGCCTCACCGCGATCTTCGACCGCTTCCTTCTTCGCATCCGCAGCAACAATCTCGATGCGTATCACTTTCAATCGCTTCTCCAGCGAGGGCTCGAGCTCGAAGTACGTGGGATGTCCGGAGAGGGCTTGAAGCCTCTCGCAAAGGCCACCGAGCTCGCGCGTGAGCAAGCCGCGTTCGGAAAACGAGTCGCTTTCTCCGACGAATTTCTCTCGACGTACAAGGGACTGATTTTTCAAATTCGTGCGGAAGGCGTGACGATCTCGGATCGGCGGGCGGTGAAGCTCTTGAAGCTGTTCTCGGCGAGCGCTCAGCTCGACGGGCGCACCGAACCCAATGACTCGGACTTCTTCATCTTGCGCCACGTCTGGAACAACGAAGATCAGTCGGCGATCCTGGATGCGTTGATCAATCCCGTATTGGAGGCGCATTTCCGCGAGCATCCGAAGGCGCGGAGATTCGGCGGCGTCAACGTCACGGTCGAGTCGCTCATCGGCGAGATCGACCGTATTCGTCACGTGCTCACGAGCGGCACGAGCCTCGGCGACGTTCAGCTCTTCAGCCAGCTTCGTGCGCTCAACGAAGTCAAAACGGCGCTTCTTTCGCATAGCGACCCGCGCGCAAAAGAGCTCGCGCTGCGCGTCGACAATCTGCTCGAAGTTGCCTTCAAGAGCGGCCGTTTCGCGCAGCTCTGAGAACGACGTCGACACATGCTTGGACTCCGCCTCGCGATCGACACGAGTGGCCCGCGTGGCACCGTCGGACTCTTCGACGACCTGAGGCTCCTCGAAGCCATCCAATTGGACCCAGGAAAGGGCTACGGCCTCCTCCTGGCACCTTCGGTCGAGAGGGCGCTCGCCCATGCGCGGCGTTCGGCGAAGGAGCTCGTGCGCATCACCGTCGCGCTCGGCCCGGGATCGTTCGCAGGAACGCGCGTAGCGGTCTCGTTCGCGAAGGGAATGGCCTTTGCGACCGGAGCTGCGCTCGTCGGTATCACGAGCGCCCAGGCGTTGATGTTCGGTGTGGACGCCACGAAGATGCCCGTCGCCCTGATCGATGCGGGTCGCGGTCATGCGTATGCGGGCGTCGGAACGGAGCTCTTTTTCGGATCGGATGACGAAGTGCGACGCTTCGTCATCGAGCATGCCCGAGGTGAGCGTGTCCTCGTGGGCAACGCGTGCGATCGCTTCAGCGAGCTCGGCGCGGCCTCGGCCAAACGCACGTTCGTCGATGTCTCGATGCTCGATCTCGCAGCGAGAGATCTCACTCCAGTGAGCCCCGAAGAGCTCGTACCTGCTTACGTTCAGCCTCCGCGGATTACGCTCCCGCGATCTGCCGTGCTTCGTACGTAGAGCTGTTCCAAGTGTTCAGCGGCGGCCCTAGCGCTCCGCTCGCTCTGCGATGCCTTCGTAGTCGATGAGACCGAAGACGTGCGCGTCATCGCCGCAGAGCTCCCACGTGGGCTCGATGAGGCGTGGCGCTTGCTCGGGAACGTCGGGGCCGGCCCAATCCACGGCTCCGGGGCGACCGCGCGGACCGAAGAGTGTCGGCGCGACGAACGCGTGGAGATCATCGGCAAAGCGGCCTGCGAGGAAGCTTCCGGCGAGCTCGGCTCCACCTTCGACCATCATGCTCACGATGCCGAGGCTGGCGAGACGCTCGAGGGCACTACGCAAATCGACGCGTCCCTCCGCCGTCTGGTGCACGCGCACGATCTCGAGCCCGAGGTCGACCAATTGATCTTCGACGGAGGTCGGTGCGTCGGTACCTGCGATGACCCATGTCGGAGAAGTCTTTGCGGTCTGCGCGAGCTTCGAGCTCGTGGGAAGGCGAAGCTTCGTGTCGAACACGACTCGAACGGGGCTGAGCCCCGGAGCGTCGCGCACCGTGAGGCGGGGGTCGTCCGTGAGTGCCGTTCCGATGCCGACCGCACAGGCGTCGTGCTCTGCGCGCAGTGTGTGAACGCGCGCGCGCGCCTCTGGCCCCGTCACCCAGCGTGAGGCGCCCGTGCGCGTCGCGATGCGCCCGTCGAGCGACAGCGCGAGCTTGAGAGAGACATAGGGAAGCCCAAGCGTGACGAACTTGGTCCACGGAGCGATCGCCTTTTCGGCGTCGCGCGTCCACGGTCCGATGATGACCTCGACGCCGTTCGCGCGGAGAAAGTCGATGCCGCCGCCCTGGACGTTGGGATTCGGATCCGCACAGCCGATGACGACGCGCTTGATGCCCGCGCGCAAAATCGCCTGCGTACACGGTCCCGTGCGGCCCTCGTGATTGCAGGGTTCGAGCGTCACGTAGAGGGTCGCGCCCTTTGCGCCGCCGCCCGCCGCTTTCAGCGCCGCGACCTCCGCGTGGTCTTCACCCGCGCGCTCATGGTGCCCAACAGCGACCAGCGTCTCGCCAGCCGCAACGACGGCGCCGACGTGCGGGTTGGGGGAGGGATAACCAGCCTTCGCTTCCGTGAGCGCGCGCTGCATCCAATGGTCGTCGAGCGGACTCTCCGTGCTCATGCTTTCAGGCGCCGTAGGTTAGCAATGTTCGAGGGTTTGCGCTCTGCAGAAAGCAGGAGGCGCTGCAGCGCTTTTCAAGCGCGCTTCTGGCCGATCTCGTCGAGCACCTCTCGAAACTCTCGAATGTCTCGAAAGGATCGATAGACGCTGGCGAACCGAACGAACGCGATCTCGTCGAGCGTACGGAGCCGAGAGAGGATGGCTTCACCGATCAACCGCGAGCTGACCTCTTTGTCTTGCGACTCCATCAATTCGCGCTCGATGGTGTCGACCACGCCGTCGATCGCTTCGTTACTGACGGCGCGCTTCACGCAGGCGCGGCGCAATCCCAGGACGATTTTCTGACGGTCGAACGGCTCGCGCCGGCCATCGCTCTTCACGACTTGCGGCAGCACGTCCTCGATGCGCTCGTACGTCGTGAATCGCTGAGCGCACTTTTCGCATTCGCGACGGCGGCGGGTGACGTCTGCGCCGGCTCCGACGCGAGAATCGATGACTTTGCTCTCGGTGAAGCTACAAAACGGACACTTCATACCGTCTCGATTTTGGACAGCCTTCGAAGGTGGCGCTTGTCCCCGCTGAAGTCCGTGCTGAGCCAGGTCTTCACGATCTCCCAAGCGAGGCCGACACCAACGACGCGTCCGCCGAGGCAGAGAATGTTCGCGTCGTTGTGCGAGCGCGAATAGCGAGCCGTGAAGACGTCGGCGCAGTTCACGGCGCGAACGCCGCGATGACGGTTGGCGGCAATCGCCATTCCGACGCCGGTTCCGCACACGAGAATGCCGCGGTCGAACTCTCCGCGAATGATTCCCGTCGCGACCGCATGCGCGAAGTCTGCGTAGTCGGTCGCTTCGGTCGAGTGAGCTCCCGCATCCGTGACGTGATACCCGCCTTCGGACAGACCTTCGACGAGCTCACTCTTCAGGTCGAAACCGCCGTGGTCGGAGGCGAGGACGAGTCTCATCATGGGATGAGCTTAGTTTTCGAAACGCGAGAATACCAGCGAGCAGTTCGTGCCGCCGAAGCCGAACGAATTGTTGAGCGCGTGTCTCACGTGGCGCTCGCGGGCGGTATTCGCGACGTAGTCGAGCGGGCACTCGGGATCTTGGTCGACGAGGTTGATCGTCGGAGCGATCTTGCCGCTTGCGATCGTCAGCGCACAGACCGCCGATTCGAGCGCGCCAGCCGCGCCGAGAAGATGGCCCGTCATCGACTTCGTCGAGCTGACCCAGAGCTTTTTGGAGAGCGCGTGGTCCCCGAAGACACCGGCAATCGCCTTGGATTCGTTGATGTCGCCGATGGGGGTCGAGGTTCCGTGTGCATTCACGTAGTCGACTTCATCGGGATTGACCTTCGCCTGACGGAGCGCCATGCGCATGGAGCGCTGCGGGCCTTCTAGGCTGGGTTGCGTGAGATGGTGCGCGTCGCTCGAAGCGCCGTAGCCGGTAACCTCGGCGTAGATGCGTGCACCGCGCTTTTTTGCGCGTGAGAGTGCTTCGAGGACGACGACGGCGCCGCCTTCGCCGACGATGAAACCGTCACGACCTTTGTCGAACGGGCGACACGCATGCGCGGGGTCGTCATTGCGTCGTGAGAGGGCGAACATCGCCTCGAACCCGCCAACACCGACGGGCGTAACGGTCGCTTCGGAACCGCCGGCAACCATGACGGTCGCTTGACCGCGGCGAATCCATTCCGAGGCTTCACCGAGAGCGTGTGCACCGCTCGAGCAAGCGCTCGTCGTGCAGTAGCTGACGCCACGAAGACCGTGGGCCATCGATACCTGGCCTGCCGCGAGATTCGCGATGATCGCCGGAATCGAATAGGGGCTCACTTTGAGTGGGCCCTTTTCCATCAACGTCTCTTTCGTCTTTTCGAGCGTGCCGAGACCGCCGAGGCCGACACCGATGATCGTGCCAGCGAGCTCGCGCTCTTCGTCCGAAAGTTCGAGCTTCGAATCTTCGACGGCCATTTTTGCGGCGCCGATAGCGAACTCGATGAAGCGATCCAGCTCCTTGAGCTTCCGCTTCTCCATGAACTGCGTCGGGTCCCAGCCCTTTACCTCGCCAGCGATCTGGCAGCGAAACGGCGCCGCATCGAACAAGCTAATGCGCTCGATGCCGCCTTTTCCTGCGAGAAGGCTGTTCCAAGAGGCTTCCGTTCCGATTCCAACCGGCGTGACTAGCCCGATTCCGGTGACGACGACGCGCTCCATGGTCGACCTGTCAGGACTTCTTCGCGCGCGCCGCTTCGATGTACGAGATGGCGTCTTGAACCGTGCGGATCTTCACGACGTCGTCTTGCGGGATCGTGATCTCGAACTTGCTCTCGAATTCGAGCGTGAGCTCGACGAGGGCGAGCGAGTCGGCTTTGAGGTCTTCGATGAAGGACGCTTCGGGCTTCAATGCCGCGTCGTCGACGTCGAAGTGGTTCTTGATGATCTTCTTGACCTCTGCCTGGATATCCATGCCGGGGTACCTAGCAGAATCCCGAATTGGTTGTGCAGAAAATCGAACGCTAGAAACTCGTAAGAGGCCGCTATTTACCGAGAAATGACGCGCCCATGACGGTGATGTGGCGCGTCAACCTGCTGCGCGACACACATCGTCGGTCGGTTGTCCTCAGCGTACGCGCGTACGCTTGCGGGAACCTTCCTAGCTGCGTGTCGCTCACTACGGTTGCCGCGACACATCACGCACTTTTTCACCCATACATTCCGCCGTTCACACGGAGAGTCTGTCCGGTCACGTAGCTGGCTTCGTCACTCGCGAGATAGACGACGGCGGCGGCAATCTCGTGCGCCGTGCCCGTGCGCGCGAGCGGGATCTGCTTTCCTAGGGCTTCTTTCATCTCGGGC
>JAHFDV010000011.1:18339-32697 GCA_023248815.1 Myxococcales bacterium | reverse complement strand
TTGCACGACATCGCGGCAGGCCTCGAGCGCGCCCACGGATTCGACATCGTTCATCGCGATTTGAAGCCTGAAAACGTGATGCTCGTGAAAGATCCGCTCGCGCCCGGCGGCGAGACCGTGAAGGTCCTCGACTTCGGCATCGCGAAGGTTCCGACGATGTTCAACAGCGACGCGAACAAAGAGGTTGCGACGACGCAACGCGGGCTCGTCTACGGAACTCCTGAGTACATGTCGCCCGAGCAAGCTCTCGGTGAAGACGTCGACGCGCGCGCCGATCTCTATGCGCTCGGCATCATGGCGTACGAGCTCTTCACCGGCACGCGGCCGTTTCGTCACGAGAGCAAGGTCGCACTTCTCGGGATGCACGTGACGGCGTCCTTCCCGAGCTTTGCCGATCGCGTCCCCGAGATCCGCATCGGCGACAACATCGAGCGGCTCACGCGCAAGCTCATGGAGAAGCGCAAAGAAGAGCGCTTCTCCGACGCGCACACGCTTCGCATGGAGCTCGAGCGCTTGCTCGCGCATTCGGCGGGCGCCCGCGACGACATGCCCTTGAGCTCGCGCTCGCGAAGGGACGCGGCCCAACGGCGCTCCGTCCTCAATCCAAAAGACTACCCCGCGATCGACGGGCCCCTCAAACGACCGCGTGACGGCGTTCGCACGCTCTACGACAAGAACATCGCGCCGATCGTCGCGCCAATCGTCGCGAAAGCCAAAGAACAAGCGGCCAAAGATCCAAAGCGTACCCGTATCGCCCTTGCGAGTGCCGCCGCAGGGCTCCTCCTCTTGATCATCCTGGCGATCACGTTGGGATCGAGTGAAGCAAAGGTGGCGACGCTCACGAACCGCCCATCGCCCTTGCCGGCAACGACCACGACCGCCGAAGAAGACGTTTCGCTCGATCTCGATGCTCCCGTCACGGATCCGAAAAAAGATTTCGAAGCGGCGGTCACGGCGCGAAATGCAAAACGCGGAGCGGACGTCGCACGCGCATGGATCGCCAAAGAGCCCTCAATCGTGAGCGATCCGGAGTTCGTCTCGGGCGTACGCCTCTTGAGCGCGTCGCAGCGCGGCGGCGAGATGTTTCCCCTTCTCGAGACGTCTCTCGGCGCGACCGGCGTGGAAACACTCTACGACCTCGCCTACGCGGAGCCCGCACTGCCGACCTCGACGCGTGCGCGCCAATCTCTCGACAAGCGCGACGTGCGTTCGAAGATGCCGCCCGACGTCGAGATCGCGCTCGCTTTGCGCAAAGCCAGCGGCTGCCCTGCGAAGCGCGCGCTTCTTCAACGTGCGAAGGCCGGCGGCGCGGCGCGCACGGCAAAGATCCTCGCCTCGCTCCAATCGACGACGGGCTGCAGCGGCTTTGCGGGGGCGGTGCGTGATTGTTATCCGTGCCTACGACAAGGCACGATGCTGCAAGACGCGATCAGCGCGTCGCGGTCGCGCGGAAGCAAGTAGCGCGCGTCTGCGAGGCTTCGGTCTCGCGATGGAGAAGAGCTAGAGCTTCCAGACGTCGCGGTGCGTGCGCACGTACTCGACGTAGACGCTCGACTCTTCATGCGAAGGGACTTCTCCCTTTTCGATCGCTTGCTCGAGCGCGCGCTTGATGTCGCCGATGAGACGCGAGGGAGGAATGTTGAACTCCTTCATGATCGCATCGCCCACGCCTGGCGGCAGCGGCGGAACCTGGGCGTCTTCGGCGGCGAGCTTGGCGATGCGTGCCTCGAGATCGTCGAGCTGCTGAATGCCTTTGCGCTTCTTTTCAGGGCGCTTCGTCGTGATGTCGGCGCGCGAAAGGCAGAAGAGATCTTCGAGGTGATCTCCGAGCTCGCGGGCGAAACGCCGCACGGCGCTATCGGTCCAATTGGGATCGTACTGATTGGCGCGAAGGTGATGCAGCACGAGAAAGCGAACGGTGCTCTTCAGCGACTCGTCGGGAGCGAAGAGACGAAGACGCTTGTCCATCTTGTCGAACATGCGCGCGCCCACTTCGGCGTGACCGAAGAAGTGCACTTTGCCATCCGTCGTGAAGCTGCGCGTCTTCACCTTCCCGATGTCGTGGAAAAGCGCCGACCAGCGAACCTCGATGCGCGGCGTGGCCTGACGTACGACCTGCTTCGTGTGCTTCCACACGTCCTTGTGACGCCACTCGCCGTCACCGAAGCCGACCATCATGTGCACTTCGGGGAAGATCACCTGAAGCGCCGAGCAGTCGAGCAGGCGATCGAGCCCGTTCTCGGGATCCTCGCCCATGATGACGCGATCGAGCGCCACGCGAACCTTCGCGGCATCTTTGGCAACCGCCGCCGCGAAGTCTTCGGTCGTCGCCTTGATGAGCTCCGCAGGCTTCCCTTCGGCGATGAACGCTGCCGCTTCGAGCGCGTCCATCGCGAGATCGACATTGGGAGCGCTGGTGACGAGGACGGTTTCTTCGGTCGGCATTACGGCAGTTCTCGAGAGGGCCGCGGTTTCTAGCACACGCCCCCTCGCCGGGCGAGGAATCGCGAAGCCTCTCGTCGGAGCGAAGCGCAGGATCGTCGATCCGCATCGAGAAGCTTGTTTTACAGGCGTTTTCTCAGCTCGCTGCTTCGGCTTCGAGCTTTTCCGGAAGAGAAAGCACCTGAGTGTCTTCGTCCGGGAACTGCTTCAGCTCTTCGCTGACGCGGCGGAGGTACTGCTGCTTCACGTGGAAGGGGAGGAACGCGCTCTTGAAGCCCGAGAGAATGATCTGCTTCAAGTCACGCATGCTGAGGCCCATCTGCGTGTGCGCCAACCAGAGCTCTTTCGAGACGGTGGTGTCGGTCACGAGGCGGTTGTCCGTGTTGATGGTCACTCGCAAACCGAGGTTATGGTAGAGCTTCAGCGGGTGGCTCGCGAGATCGCGGATCGCATTCGTCTGAACGTTGCTGCTCGGGCAGCACTCGAGAGCGATGCGGTGATCGTTCACGTAGTGGAGGAGATCGCCGTCCTCTCGGAGGCGACACCCATGACCGATGCGATGGGCGCCACACGCGTGGACAGCCTGCGCGATCGACTCGGGGCCGTAGGCTTCGCCCGCGTGAATCGTCACGTTGATGTTGTTGTCGCGAACGAGCTGGAACGCTTGGCGATGGTGTTTTGCGGGGTGATCGTATTCGGCGCCGGCGAGGTCGAAACCGACGACGCCGCGGTTCTTGTAGGCCACCGCGAGCTCTGCCATCTCGAGCGAGCCCTCGGGCGACACGTGGCGAATACCGCAGATGATGATGTTCGATTCGATGCCGAAATCTTTTTGTGCAGCGCGTAGGCCGGCGAGAACGGCTTCGACGACGTTCGTGAGGCGTAGGCCGCGACGCGTATGCAGCATCGGTGCGTAACGCACTTCCATGTATCTTACATTCTCTTCCGCGGCATCTTGCGCGAGCTCGTAAGCGCTACGGTAGAGCGAGTCCTCCGTTTGCAGCACCGTGAGCGTGACGTCGAACGCCTTCAGGTATTCGACGAGTGAGCCGCAGTTCTGTCCGAGATTCATGGCCTTGCGCAGGCCGTCTTCGGAGTCGGCGACGAGTTTGACGCGCTGGCGCTGCGCGAGATCGAGGATTGTCGAGAGCCTCAGTGATCCGTCGAGGTGAACGTGGAGGTCGGTTTTTGGCAGCTTGCGCACGACCTCGAGTGCAATGCTTTTTCCCATAGGAAAACGTAGCACAAGTCGCGCGCTTGCCCCACTTCCCCGCGAGCGCGCCGCGGGCCGATGGGGCGTAACGAGCAAGTGTTCAGTGCCCGCGTCGATGCATGCTTCGCCGCAAAAAGTGGCCTCAACACGGGCTTTATCGAGGCCCCGAAACATTTCCACGGGATTCGAGGTCGTATACGCTTTGGTCGTTCATGCAGTCTTTGCAGCTATCGGAGGGCGGTGGGCAGTATCGCCTTTTGGTCGAGCTCGGGGCGGGCGGCATGGCCGAGGTGTTTCTCGCGTTCGTGGAGCGCGGCGGGCTCTCGAAGCTGCAGGTCGTCAAGCGCCTCAAGGCAGACCTCGCACACGACCCAGAGTTCGTGCGGATGTTTCTCGACGAAGCGCGTCTTGGTGCGCGCCTGAATCATCCCAACGTCGTGCAGACGCACGAAGTCGGGGAGCACGAAGGCGGTCACTTCATCGTGATGGAATATCTCGAGGGTCAGCCCTTGAGTCGCTTGCGCGCGCAGCATCAGCGCAAGATGGGCAAACCGTTGCCGATCGAAATGCATCTCCGCATTCTCAGCGAAGTGCTCCGCGCGCTCGAATACGCGCACAACCTCGCCGACTTCGACGGATCGCCTCTTCATGTCGTGCATCGCGACGTGAGCCCGCAAAATATCTTCATCACCTACGATGGCGTCGTGAAGCTCGTAGATTTCGGAGTCGCCAAAGCGGCGATGAACTCCGTCGAGACACGCACGGGAGTGATGAAGGGCAAGCTCACGTACATGGCGCCCGAGCAAGTGCGCGCTTCGGAGGCGCTCGACCGCCGCGCCGACATCTTCTCGGTCGGGGCGATGCTCCACGAAGCGATTACGGGTGAGCGCCTCTGGCGTGGCGTTCCCGACGTGACGGTCATGGCGTGCCTACTCGAAGGGCGAATTCCGCGTCTGCCCGAGACCGCACCGCCGCTCCTTCTCGCGGCGTGCGAGCGCGCGATGGATATCGCGCCGAACAGACGCCACCCAACGGCAGGCCTCTTCAATCTCGCGCTCGAAGAAGCGATGCGCGATCAGCCGCCGGTCACGCAAGAAGATCTCTCGGCGCTCGTGCGCGGCCTCTTTCACGAAGAGCGGTCGCACGCGCAAGCGACGATCGACGCGCAGCTGAAGACGGCACGCACGCTTTCGAAGGAAGAGAACGCGAGCCGCCCTTCCCTCGGACCGCGTGCGACCTCGAGCTCGCAGTTCCCCGCGGTGGGTGCGCTCCCGCCGCCGCGAATCGCCGATGCAGAGGCGCTCGTCACGCCGCATGTCGAGGCAAAGCCCGTCGTGCTCAGCACGAGCGCGCGTCCGCCGCATTCGTTGTCGCCCGAGCGTGAAGGTGGTCGACGCCGCTCCGCCGTTCCGCTCTTCATTGGACTCGGAGTCGCGGCACTCGCGGCGGCCGCACTTTTCGTTTCCATGCAAAAGAAGGCGCCGGAAAGCGTCGCCACCGAGTCTTCGCTGCCGCCGCGTGAGATCGAAACGGGCGTCCCCGAACAGGGGCTCCAAGCCAACGCGAAGCCCCAGGTCGCCAAGGTCGATTCAGCGAGCGCGCTCGCCGAGAAACCCGTCGACGTGTCTGCAAAAACGACGGATCCGCGCATCACCGCACGTCCGTCGACTTCTTCGACGACTGCACAAAGCTCCGAGCGCCCGAGCGAACACTTGCCTCCCGAACCACGCGCTACGAAAGTGCGTGGAGAGAAGACGAAGACCGACGACAAGCCGGCCGCGACCGCCCTGCCCGAAAACGAGATTCGCCTCGAACGATGAAACGCACCATGAACTTATCTTTCAACTCTCTCTTTTCCCTCGCCCTTCCCTCTCCCACGGTCCGCAGTGCCGTGCTCGCAGCGCTCCTCGGCCTCGTCGGCACGATCGGCTGCAGCAGCATCGATCGAAGGCCCGGGTTGGATACGGGTGAGTACTGCACGGGTAACGCCGCCTGTCGCTCGGGCATCTGCAGCAACAACTACTGCGCCGACTCCAGCGGTTCGAACACGGGCTCGAACACCGGCTATCTGCCCGATGGATCGACGTGTTCGTTCGACAGCGACTGCTCCACCAAGATCTGCCGCACAGACAATGTCTGCGGAGGCTACAGTGACGGTGTATCCTGCACCTATTCGCGGGATTGCACGAGCGGCACGTGCCGACTCGAGGACCGCGTCTGTGGCCTGCTCACGTACGGCCAAGACTGCAGGTACAGCAGCGAGTGCGATTCAGGAAATTGCGACTTCAGCACGTACACCTGCAACTGAGCGCGGGAGAGCTCGCGCGCTTTTCGCGTCCCCGGCGCGGCTCAGGCTTTCTTTGCGATCTTTCGCTCGAGGGAAGCCAGCGCCTTTTTGAATGCAGCGCGTTCCGTTTCGTCTTTGATCTCTGCGAGCACTTCTTTCGCCGGTGCGATCGCGACCTCGGCCTGCAGCTCGAGGAGCGCCTGAAGCGCGACGAGACGCACGGTGCGGTCTTCGAGCGCGCGAAGTAGCGCGGAGACCTTCGAAGCGACGCCGATCTCGCCGATGATCCGCGCCGCGCGCTTGCGCTCTTCGACATACGCGCTCTCGAGTAGGTCCGTTTCGAGCTCCATCGCGAAAGAGCCATTGCCCGTGAGCCCCGGCACCAGCGCGTGCTTCTTTTCGAGAAGGAGAAAGGCCTTCTCGCGCGCGACGTGCCACGGCTTTGGAGGCCTTCCGCCGTCGCGCTTTCCCCAACGTCCACGCCCCGTGAGAATCAAGTCGACGAGGGCCGTGAGACTCTCTTGCGACGGTTTCATTTCGACGAGGGCGAGCGCGGCTTTCGCCGAGATCGCCTCGTCGTCTTCGTCGAGCGCCGTGCGACGCAGTTGATCGATCGTCTCTTCTTTGGTGGGCTTTGCGACCTTCGGACTCACGTTGGCGATCCTAAACCGCATTCCCTCGGATCAAAATTCCGCTTCTTCGGGGCGGGTATACTTTTTCAAGAGCATCTGCAAAACGCCGGGGAGCACGAACATCGTGAGCGCCGTCGAGAAGAGGATGCCGAAAATGACGACCGTCGCGAGCGGCCGTTGAACCTCGGCGCCGGCGCCCGTCGCGATCGACATCGGCAAAAATCCGAAGGCAGCGACCGCACCCGTCGTCACGACGGCGCGCACGGTGTGCACCGAGCCGTGACGGATCGCGTGCTCGTAGTCTTCGCCTCCATCGATGCGCTTTTTGACGTCGGTCGCGAGGACGACGCCGTTGAGAACGCACACGCCTGCGAGCGCGATGAATCCGACGGCCGCCGGAATGCTGAACGGAAGATCGCGGACGACGAGCCCGAAAATTCCGCCCGTGAGTGCGAAGGGCACGATCGCGAAGACGCCCATGGCAAAGCGCGCGTTGGCGAACATCGCGAGGAGCATCCCGAAGATGATCGCGAGGCTCACCGGGACGACGAGGCTCAGGCGTTTTTGCGCGCGCTCGAAGTTCTCGAACTGACCGCCCCACGTGATGTCGTACGTGCTCGGAAGCGGGACCTTCTGCGCGACACGTTCGCGCGCTTCGTGCACCCACGATACGAGATCGCGTCCGCGAAGGTTCACTTCGACGCGAACCGTCCGCGTGAGGGCTTCGCGACGAATCTGCGTCGGGCCTTCGGACTCTTCGATCTTCGCGACCTCGGAGAGTGGAACGGGGGATCCGCCGCCCGCTTCGACGAAGAGCTCGCCAAGGGCTTCGGGAGTCGGTGAGCGCGGTGGCAAGAGAACCTTGAGATCGAACTTTCGATTCTCTTCGTAGATGCTTCCGACCTTCACCCCGACGCGCGCAGCTTCGATGACACGGAGTGCATCTTCGGCGCGAACGCCGTACCGCGCGAGACGTCCGCGATCGGGCTTCACGGTGATCGTCGGCGCGCCGAGCAATCGCTCGATGCGCACGTCGCCGGTGCCGCGCACCTCTTTGACGACCGTGCCGACTTCTTCGCTGAGTCGCTTGAGCTCTTCGAGCTTGGTTCCGAAGAGCGCGATCTGGACGTCGGCGCGTGACCCGCTGATGAGCTCGTTGGTCTTGTCTTCGATGGGCTGCGAGACCGAGACGAAGGTTCCGGGCACCTGCGATTCGATCGCGTCTTTTATTTTGACGGAGAGGTCATCGAGGTCGTGCGCGCTCGTCCACTTTTCTTTGGGCGTGAGGTGCACGAAAATATCCGTGTTGTCGTTGCCGACGGGATCGATGGCGACCTCGGCGCGACCGGTCATCGCGAGAGACGTCATCACCTCGGGGAATGTCTTCAACACGTTTTCACACGCCAAATCGAGCCGCTTGGCCTCTTGGAGATTGATCGATGGCGCGCGACGAATCGTGACGACGATGTCGCCTTCGTCGATGCGTGGGAGAAAGTCGGCGCCCTGTCCTGCGACGAGAATGCCGCTGAGGAGAAGGGATGCGGCCGATCCGACGAGAAACCAAACGCGATGTCGAAGCGCGAAGGGCAAAATGCGCTCGTAGAATTTTTCGAAACGCAGCACCCAACCCGGACCCTGCTTTTTTGGCGGAGGGACGAAGAGGACGACGAGCGCGGGAAAGAAGACGACGGAGTAAACGAGGGCACCGAAGAGCGCGCAGGCCATCGTGACTGCCATCGGCTTGAACATCTTTCCTTCGATGCCTTCGAGCGAGAGGAGCGGAAGGTAGACGAGCATGATGATCGCGACGGCATACGCAACGGGGCGCGCCACCGAGCCCGTCGTATGTGCGTACGTGCGAAGTCGTTCGCGCTTGTCGAGTTGCTTCGCAGAAACGGCCGCCATGATCGCTTCGAGCATGACGATGGGTCCGTCGACGAGAAAGCCGAAGTCGATGGCGCCGAGGCTCATGAGATCGCCCGTGATGCCGAAGAGGTGCATGCCGGCGACGGCGATGGTCATCGAAGTGGGGATGCCGACGACGACGACCAAGGATCCGCGGAGTGTTCCGAGGAGAAGCCAGAGAACGAGGGCAACGACGACCGCGCCTTCGAGCAAGTTGTGGAGAACGGTGGTCAGCGTGCGTCCGACGAAATCCGAGCGATCGTAGATGGGGTCGATGATTACGCCCGGTGGCAGCTCTTCTTGGATCTCTTTGATCTTCTCTTTGGTCGCGCGCAGAACGTCGCGGCTGTTGGAACCGGTGAGCATCATGACGACACCCGTCACGGCTTCACCTTCACCGTCGCGCGTGATGACGCCGTAGCGTAGCGCCGGGCCGATGCGCACCTGGGCGACGTGCTTCAAGAGAAGCGGCGTGCCGTCTGCGCCCGTGCGCAGGTACACGTTGCCGACCTCTTCTTCATTCTGCAAAAGGCCCATTCCCGTCAGCGTGAAGCTCTCGGAGGGCCGATCGAGATAGCCACCGCCCACCGTGAGGTTCGCTTGTTGGAGCGCCGAGCCGACATCGGAGAGCGTCATCTCGTGCGAGTGCAGGCGTCCGCGATCGATGACGACTTGGTATTCTTTGAGCTCGCCGCCCATCGTGTTCATCTCGGTGATGCCGGGAACACTGCGCAGCTTGGGCACGATTTCCCAGTCGAGCAGCGTTCGCAGCTGCATCGGTGAGTGTTGCGCCGAGCGCACGACGAATTGGTAGATCTCGCCGAGACCGCCAGAGACGGGCGAGAGCTCGGGTTTACCGACACCCGGAGGAAGGTTGCCTTCGACGCCGCGCACGCGCTCGAGAACGATCTGCCGCGCGAACCAAATGTCGGTCGAGTCTTTGAAGATGACGGTGACGGCGGAGAGGCCGCCGCGCGAGACCGATCGGAGCTCGAGAAGGTTCGGCGCTCCATTCAGCGCCGTCTCCATCGGGAACGTCACGGAGCGCTCCACCTCGATCGGGGAGAGGCCTGGCGCATCGGTGAGAACCGAGACTTGAACCGTCGAAAGATCGGGAACGGCGTCGATCGGGAGCGCGCGCGCGAGAAAGCCTCCCAGCGCGAGCACCACCACGAGCAGCGTCGCGACGACGAAACGGAAACGAATCGAGAGCGTAACGAGCTTCTCGAACATCAGCGAAAGACCTCGGATTTGAGCGCAAAGACACCGCTCGAAACGACACGCTCGCCGAGCGCGAGCCCCGAGACGACCTCGATGCGGGTTCCGTCTTTTCCACCGACGACGACGGCGCGCGGCTCGACGGAGGTGTCGTCGTGGAAGACGAACACGGTGTTTTTTCCGTCGACGGTCGTGACGGCGTCACGCGGGACGAGAAGTGCGGTCGATCCCTTCTCGCGCGTCGTGTGAATGCGCGCGAGAACGGACTGGCCCGGGCGAAGCTGGCGCTCTTTGTTTTCGACGACGATGCGCACGGGAGCGCTTCGAGTATCGAGATCGATCACGTCTCCGACGTGCGCGATCTTTCCTTCGAGGGTGACGGTGGTGTTCGTTTGCGGTGAGATGTCGACGGTGTCGCCGGGGTCGATGTGACCGAGCTCGCGCTCGAAGACGGCGAGCTCGATCCACACGCGACTGAGATCGGCCACGCGAAACGCCGTCAGGCTCGGTTCCACAGACTGACCACGCGAAACGTTGAGCTCGACGATTTTTCCTTCGATGGGGCTCGTGAGATGAAGGATGCCGACCTCCGTGCCGATGTTTCCGCCGAGCGCTCGTACACGCTGTTCGGCGGCGAAGAGCTCCGCGCGCGCGGCAGATGCCGTGGCGTGGGCGAGCTCCGCATCGCGCTGTGAGACGACCTTCGCTTCTGCGAGCTGCGTCTCGCGCTTTTCATTGGCGGCAGCGGCCTCCGAATGCGCTTTCGCAGAGAGCACGGAGGTTTGCGCCTGCCCGAGCTCCGCGCTTTCGATCTCCGCGAGCAGATCTCCCGGCTTGACGGGATCGCCATTGAATTTGACGACGCGACGGACACGGCCCGAGATGCGCGCGCCGATCGCCGCAACTTTCTCGGGATCGAACGCGACGGTTCCGGTAACGCTCACGACGGGAAGGATGTCGGCGGACTCGACGGGGGCAAACGCGAGCTTCACGTTGGATGCGTAACCCGGAGAGAAGCGAATCCATTTTCCGTCGAGCCTCGGAACGTCGCGGGGACGCTCTTCGCTCGCCTTCACGTCCCCTTTGGAACGTTTCACGAGGAAGACGACGAGGATGACGGCGAGGATCGCGACCGCGCCCACGATGAAGGGCCAAGGCTTCTTCTTGCTCGCGCCCGGCTCTTTCGCGGGAGGATCGCCGGAGGAGGGATGGTTGGAGGACGCTGGCCTCGATGAGGCCGGATTCGAGGCGTCAGGATTCGTGGGTCGTCGTTCTTCGGTGCTCATTGAGCGTCTCCTCCTGTGGCGCGAACGATGGCTATCTGCTCCGTCCACGCGGCCTCGAGTGCGTTGAGGCGATCATCTGCAAGTCGAGCCACGTCGCGCGCAGCGGACGTCACTCTAAAAATGTCGAAGCGGCCCGCTCGCCAACCTTGGTCGACGAGCTCGAGCGAACGACGCGCGGCGGGCAGTCCTTCGCCCGTCAGAATTTTCAGCTCGGCGAGGCGCGCGTTGAACGACTCGAGGGCAACGATCACGTCGCGCTCGACGCGGCGCTTTTCGAAGTCGAGTCGGCGAAGCTCACCTTCACGCGCTTTTTCGACGACGGCGCGCGGCCCCTGGTTCCGGAGGAACACGGGCAGCTCCATGCTCATGCCGATGTATCCGAAAATGGGCGACACGGGCGCTGCGTCGACGCCAGCGTAAAAGCCGATCAGCGGAAAGTTCTCGCGTTTGAGACGCGTCTCCGTGCGATCGAGAAGCGTGAGGCGATCGCGAGCGGATTGAATCTCCGGGCGCCGTTCGAGTGCGCGTTGAATGAGTCGATCGCGTTCGGCGAGCGGCTTCGGATCTTCGAGCGGGCTCGTGAGCCTCAGTTCGGTGCTTCCCGTGAGATCGAGCGCGCCGCGGAGCTCCATGAGCGCCGTTTCACGCTCACGCTTGACCGCTTCGAGTCGCACCGAGGCTTCGGCGACGCCCGTCCGTGCGAGCGCGACGTCGATCTCGCCCGCTGAGCCGGCCGATTCTCGTTGTCGCGCGGCATCGAGCACGCGATCGGCGATCTGGCGAAGGATCTGCGCTTCTTCGATGCGGGCATCGGCGATGCGTGCACGGAGGTAAGAGCGCTGAATCTCGGCGCGCGCGTCGAGGAAGCTGACGTTCACCTGGCGCTGCGCGACCTGTGCCTCGGCCGTGACTTCGCTCACCCTCGCGCTCGGAGCTCCGCCGAAATCGAAAAGGAGCTCGATTGTACCCGCGTACCCGAGGTCGTGCATCGTCCCCCCGGTGATCGGCGGACGAGCCTCTCCGCGAATTTGCGGATTCGAGCGAATGAGCATCCCAAGGCCGTAACGCCTAGCCTCGATCTGTTGCACTTGGTTGCGAGCGTCGCGAACACTGAACGAACGCTGCTCGACGCGCGAAAGGGCGTCCTCGAGGGAGAGCTCGAGCGTGCCGGCACGCGTGGAAGAAGCCGAGAATGTAGAGACGATGAAAGTGAGAGCTGCGACGAGGCGCTTGCGCACTGCGTCCTCCAAAAGGTGAATGGATCGAGTTCAAAGAGCACGAGTCCCGGAGGGATCTCGGCTCTCGTGGGGGCTCGGCGACGTCATCGACGAGCACGTGCACGCGAAGATTCCGCGCACGCGTGGCGTACGAGCGTGAGACCAGTGCCTCACGCCCGGCGGCCGAAATCTAGGCGAGCTCGGGCGGTCGTTCGCCGTGTCGGCGCACACCGTTCTCGGGGCCGAGACCGCTCGCAACATCCGATGGGACGGACACCTCACACAGAAGACCGGCGTCGAAGCGCACCGCAAAGGCGTAGGCAATTCCGTCTTCTGAAAAGTCTTCGAAATCGCTCGTGCTCTCGGCGGTGCTATCCGTGAGAAGGGGACTCTCGTCGTCGCCGGCTGGCGTCCATTCGGAATAAGACGTCACGTTACAGCCCATGACGCTCGCGCCTGAAGCGAGCATCACGAAGAGAACTGCGAACATCGCCGCGAGTCGAACGACCCAAGCCATCGTCACCATTGGAGGGCGTGCATGCCGAGCTGTCAACTTTAAGGAGGCTTCCATCGGTCAATATAGGCCCAAATACGCGAGCAAGGCTCCGAGATCTTCGTCGCTCAAGACTTCACGAGAGAAAGGGGGCATCTCTCCCCCGTATCCGAGGAAGCCACCATGGCGCACTTTTTCGACGAAGACGAGCCGTTGATCGTCGAACGGATACGTCGCGTGATCTTTGATGGTTTGCTCCGGAAGAAGTGGTGCGCGATCGGTGAGGCGCGCGCCAGCGGTGTGCGCCGAGCCATGGCAGAGAGCGCAGGCGCGCGTGTAGACGGATTCGCCAGCGGTCTTGTCCCCTGCGGGCACGTCGACGACCGCGCGTTGGATCGTGAAGGGACGCGGACTCTCGTCGCCAGGCAGCGTGTCGAGATACGCAAAGACCGCGAGTGCATCTTGATCCGTCGGCTTCCACGGAACGACGGCGCCCATGAACCAACTGCGGCAATTATTGATGGCGCCGAGCAAGGTCGGTTCCGCGCCGCCCCAATAGCTCGGCCGGCGAGTGACGCCACCGAGGTTCGCGCCGGGGATGATGTCGCTCGAGGTGCCGGAAGTGAGATGGCAGCTCGAGCACGAATACACGTTGATGGTGCTCGGCGAGGCGTCGAGCGAAAACACGATCTCTTCGCCACGCTCTACGGGTGACACGTGGCGCACTTCGGTCTCCGTGCACCCAAAGCCGGGCGCGCTGACGGCGCCAAGAACGAGCACGCTCGCGAGAATTGTGTGACCCGTGCGCGCGCTCATGGCGCCCTCCACACGACGAGCCGATCGGGATAGACACCGACGGGCGTCGCCCAGAGCTTCGTGAAGTGCATCGTTTCGAGCGCGACGATCACTCCGCTCGAAACGTGATCGCCCTCGCAAACGAGATAGATCGTCTGCTGATCTTTGCTGAGAACGGCCTCGTGGGGCGTTGCACAAACGCCCGTGAGGTCGTTCGTCGAGAGAACCACGTGTGTAGAGCCGTCGACGACGACGAGCGCATCGGGCGATTGCGTGGGGACGAAGATGCGACCTTGCGCGTCTTCGGTGGGAAAATAGGGCGCGCCTTCGAAGGCGACGAGCGGCGGCGTTTCTGCGTTCGTCGCGAGGTCGAAGAACCGCAGATCTTTCGACTCGGTCGACGCAACGAGAAGCGCGCTCGCGGCGCCATTGTTTGCTGGCCCGGGCGGAGGACGCAGCGCAAGTGCGTAGGGACCAATGACCGGCGTGCCGCCAAGGGCCGCCGCACCGGCGAGCGGCGTTCGCGAGAGCACGCTCTTCGTCGCAAGGTCGACCGTAGCAATCGAGTCCTCGCCGTAACACGCGACATAGGCTTTGTCGGCCGTCGTCACGATGCCATGCGGAGCCACGCACGTTGCGACGAGCTGCGCAGTCGTCTCTCCACGCGCAAGGGCCGCATCGTCGACGAAGGCGAGCGACGCGCGCTTCGCCTCCGGAGTGAGATCCGTCCGCGCCGCGCGTTTGAGATCGAAGTGCGATACCAACACGACCCCATTCGTGCGGACGATGTCGCCGGGGTTCTCTTCGATGCGACTTTCACCCGTGATGACGAGCTCCGGAAGCGAGATACGTTGCACGTAACCGGCACGT
>JAHFDV010000011.1:0-18329 GCA_023248815.1 Myxococcales bacterium | reverse complement strand
AACGAGGTCGCATCGACCGCCAAATGATGCGGACCATCGAGCGCGACGGGATCGCGTCCCACGAGAATGTCGCGCAATACCTTACCGGTCGTGAGGTCGAGAACGGAGACCGTGTCCGAGTAGCTGTTGCTCACGAGCGCAATCGTGGTCGACGCGCCAACGTCGAGCGGAGGAACGCCCGGAAGGCTTCCATCGAACGCGTCGTAAGCGATCTCTTCCTTTTTCGAGCACGCGGGCGCGAAAAGGGAGGCAGTTAGCGCCACGAGCGAGACCGTGGAGCGTGCGCTGTTGAAGAGAGAACGCATTCGAGGGAGGAACACGTTCTAGCAAAGAAACGCCTGACCCGCGTCTCCGCCACGTTTTGTAACGCTATTTCTAGCGCACTCTTCGCGTGAGTCGTTACGGAACGAGAATGTTCTCTGCGCCCGGCGTGATCTTGCTCGTGAACTTCCAGTCGGTGCCGTTGACGTTCGAGTCCGTCCCGTTGGGGCTACGGATGATCGATCCGATACCCGTGTTCGAGTCGGTCGGTGCAGACGTCCCGCCTTCGGTGACACCTGGCATCGTACCGCCGTAAGAGACGCTGTCGATCTTGGTGTTCGTGTTGTCGAAGAGAACGACACCGTCGGGATCGCCGTTCTGGATGTTGTTACTCGCATCCGCGAACGAGATCAGGCTCGCGCCCGCATCATTCTTGAAACCAGGAGCCGCGATGAGGAAGTAGCCGCCGGCGGGGACCTGTCCCGAGAGTTGAATCTGCAGGTAGTCGACCGATGCCTTGAGCGCACCGTTGTAGAAGACGATCTTGTAGCCCGAGAGATTGATCGCACTGGCCGTTGGATTGTAGAGCTCCACGAACTCGGCGCTGTCGATGTTGGGCTGGTCGTAATCGATCTCGTTGATGAGGAGCGTCGTGCCCGGAGGCGCGCTTGCATCGGAAAGTGGCGGGCCCGAATCGACGACGGGGGTGCTCGTGTCTTTCACCGAAGTGTCTTTGACGGACGTGTCCTTCACGGAAGTGTCGTTGACCGACGTGTCCTTCACCGAAGTGTCCTTGACGCCAGAATCGCTGGGAGCCGATGAGTCGAGCTCCTCTTCGCTCGCATCTTCCTCTTCGTCCGCGTCGACCTCCCCCTTCGAGTCGGTCTTCACGTCTTTTTTCGAGCCAGCATCGGTCGGCAGATCGCCGTCGTCTTCACCGGATGCGGCACAAGCTCCTGCGAGCACTAAGAATAAGGGAAACCAAAGCCGACGCATGAGCTCCTCCTGCTGGGTTCAAGCGGGCGTTGGTATAGCGCACTTTATTGATCTGACGAGCCTGAACAGCGCCTTCGCACAAGTGTCACAAACCCCTGAAATTGACCTTTAAATGCCGCGGAAGAGCGGTTTGCGTTTCTCGGCGAAGGCCTTGAGAGCCTCGCGGCGATCCTCGCTGACCAAGACGCGGTCGTACGAAACGCGCTCGAGCTCGAGGCCCAAATCGAGGTTCGTATCCGCAGCGCGGTCGATCGCTTCGAGCGCGGCCGCCTGCGCGATGGGCGCGCCTTCGGTGATGGGACGAATCCATTCGAGCACGTCGTCGAGAAGGGACGCGGCTTGTGGAGCGACGCGTTGCACGAGACCCCACGCCAGTGCCGTCGGTGCGTCGATGCGTCGGCCGAGAAGAATCATCTCTTTTGCGCGCGCCTCACCGACGACCCGCGGAAGACGCTGCGTGCCGCCTGCGCCGGGGATGATCCCGAGAGTCGTTTCGGGGAGAGCAAACGAAGCATGAGGTGCGGCAACGCGGAGATCGCAGACGAGCGCGAGCTCCATTCCGCCACCGAGCGCGACGCCGTTGATCGCGCCAATGACGGGCTTCGGAGATCGGTCGAGCGGGCCGAGCTCCGAACGGTAGAGCCCGACTTGAACGCGAATGTCGTTCTCGCTCATTCCCTGACGCTCTTTGAGATCGGCGCCCGCGCAAAACGCCTTTTCTCCGCGACCGATGAGGACGATCGCGCGCACTTCGCTATCGGCAAGGGCGCGGCGCGTGAACTCGCCGAGAGCAAAGAGCGTCGCCCGCGAAAGGCTGTTCATTCGGTCTTCGCGATCGATCGTGAAGATCGCAACACCGTTTTTCTTCTCGTATTGAACGGGCGAAGTTTCGGCTTTTGAAACGTTGGCGGCGGTGTCGGGGGTGCTCATCGTGAATTACTTTTTCTTGCTCGGTGAGTTCTTGCCGCGCTTGGCGGCTTTGCTCTTCGCGGGTGCGTTCGTCTTGCTGTCGTCCGTCTTCTTCGCGCTGGTCGACTTGCGATCGCCGCCTTTGGCGTCACTCTCGGGATCGAGCTTTTTCAGCATGCGCTTCACTTCGAGAAGCTCGTCGCGCATGCGTTCGAACTCTTCACGCAATTGTTCGAGGCTGCGCTTCGTCTCGCCACCGAGGTCGCGCAGCACCTCGCGAATGCGCCTTCGCACGCGTGCGTCGAGCTCGATGTCGACTTGGGCATGCAATGCGCCGCGCGCTTTGGGGTCGCCGATCTCGAGGAGGGCTTGAACCGCCGCCATTCGCACGTCGAGCTCGCGATCGCTCACGAGCTCTTCGAGCGTCTCGCGTCCACGGCGATCGTGCATCAACTTCGGGAGCGCGGTGACGGCCGCGCGTCGCGTGCGCATCGGATGCCCGTAACGCGTCTTCGTGAGGATGAGCTCGCGCGCACGTTCGTCCTTGAGCGCCGCGAGTCCGCTCACCGTCGCCGACTGCACGATGTCGGCCCATGACGGGCGATCGAGGAGATCGATGAGGATGTCATAGGCGGAGGGTTGGCGCGTGCGGCCCAAGGCGCGCGCCGATTCCGCGACGACGACGTAGCTCTCGTCCGAGAGCGCCAAAGGACGCAGCGCTTCGACGGCGTCGCGATTTTTGAAGGCACCGAGCGCGGACGCAACGGCCCGACGGACTTTGGGATGCTTGGCCCGTGTCGCACGCACGAGAACGGCGAGCGCTTCGTCCGAGCGAAGACTCGCGAGCGCGTCGGCGGCGGCAGAGCGAACGCCCCAGAATTCTTTTTCCGAAGACAGCGAGCGATCGAGCGCTTCGAGCGTGACGGGATCGTCGGCGCGGTGCAGCGCTTTCGCCGCGAGCTCGCGACCACGCGCGGTGGGCGCTTTTTCGAGCGCGCGATGCAGGAGATCGTTCGGTGCCTTCAAGGAGACTTCGCCGAGGATGCGCTGCCGCGGATCGACGACGACGAATTGGGGACGCTGCGCGGCGGGAATCGCGAACGCTTCGGCACGCTCACGAACCGTGAGGTGCTCGATGCGATCTTTTCCCTGATCGTCGCGAACGAGAATCTCGAGCGGAAACTCGAAGATGTTGGGGACGCCGTCCGTCGCCGCATGCGTCTGCTTCACCGAAACGGAAATCGCGCTTCCGGCGTAACCGATTTCGATCTGCACTTCGGGGTGCCCCGGTTGATACACCCATTGATCGAAGAAGCGACCGAGGCTGCGGCCGCTCACTTCTTCGAATGCGCGCGCGAGATCTCGCGTCTCGACACTGCCGTGAGCATGCCGCGTGAGGTAGACGTTCACGCCTTTCCAGAAGATCGCATCACCGAGCTCCATGCGGAGAAGGTGGAGCACCTGCCCGCCCTTTTCGTAGAGGTGGCGATCGAAGAGATCGAGCGGCGTGTCGTACGTGCGGCAAACGATGGGGCGCTTGTAGCGACCGCGCGCTTCGTCGAGGTAGGCTTCGAGATCGTTCGTGACGCCGTGCGCGTACTCGTCTTGGCCGAGCTTCTGTTCGCGAAATACGTGCTCGAAGTAGGTCGCAAAGCCTTCGTTGAGCCACCCTTCGGACCAATCGCGGCAGGTGACGTAGTCGCCGAACCAATGGTGCGCGAGCTCGTGCGCGATGAGGTCGTCGCTGGTGATGTCGAGAGCGGCGCGTTCGTCGATCAACGTGTGCTCGTAGAGCGTCGTCGCCGTCGTGTTTTCCATTCCGCCAAAGATGAAGTCGGAGACGACGACCTGCGCGTACTTGTTCCAAGGAAAACGCACACCCGTCACGTCGCCGAAAATGCGGAGCATGAGCGGCGTGTTCTTGAAGGTGCGGTGTCCGTCGGCTTCGCGGCCTTTTGGAACCCAATACGAGAGCGCGACGCCTTCCGCTTCTTCGGTGAGCTCCGCGAACTCGCCCGCGACGATCGAGAGCAAATATGTCGGCAAGCGGTCTTTCATGGACCAATGGAAGGTCGAAGGAGCGCCCTTCTTGATCTTCTTGCTCTCGAGCTTCCCGTTCGAAAGCACGGAGAAGCCTTCGGGTACGGTCACGCTGATGTCGGCCGTGAGCTTGACGTGCGGTTCGTCGTGGCAGGGAATGAAGTGGCGCGCGTCGCTCTCTTGGCATTGCGTCCATGCCTGGCGCGGACGCGAAGGCACGTGCTCGTCGGGCTCGAGGAAGTACATGCCGCGACGGGGTGTCGCCTTGTACTCGATGGCGATATTGCCGTCTTTGAGCTTGGGACCGAGAACGACGCGAATCGTGTGGCCGTCATAGGTCCACTCGACGGCTTTGTTCTGCAGCGTGACGCGCGAAATGCGGAAGCCGACGGCGTCTAGCTCGATGGTCGTCGCGTCGGGGTCGACGCGTTCGACGCTCAGGGTTGCGCGGCCGACGACACTTTTCGTCTCGAAATCGAGCGTGAGATCGAGCGCGACATGCGTCGTGCGAAACGGCAGCGCGCGCTCGAAGTGCTTCGTGGAGCTCGGCAGCGCAAAGGGACGCGCCGCGCCCCCACCCCCACCGGCAGCGTGCGACTGCCCTTCCTCGGCGTGGGCGGCGTGCGAATGCGCTCCGTGAGAGTGGACCGAACCGGCCCCGCAGCGCGCATGAAGACGCTCAGTACGTGTCATTTTCGGACTTTGCCTGAGGGACAAAAAAGAGAAAAGGGCGATCGGTCCCGATCGTCCTTTTCTGTGACTCTTGTCGACTCGCTTTTGTGGCCTATTGGGCCACTCGAGCGGGGCGTGCGCGCGTTCTTATCGACCCAGTGCTTCGGCGCGATTGACGATGCGCGGAGTAAGGAAGATGACGAGCTCGTTGCGCGAGTCCGACGCCCTTCGACGCTGGAACAAGATGCCGATGATGGGCAAGTCGCCTAAGAACGGGATCTGGTCGACGTTGCGACCCGTGTTGCGTGTGAAAATTCCGCCGATGACTGCGGTGCGCCCGTCCATGACGAGGAGGTCGGTTTCGGCTTCACGCTTCAAGATCGTTGGATCTCCGCGGGCCGAGGTCTGGTTGAAGTCGGGCTCGTCGCGATTGATCTTCACGTGCATCGCGACGGATCCGTCGGCGGTGACGTGGGGTTTCACGAGGAGCTGGAGCTTCGCTTCTTGGAACGTGGTCTGGACGCCTTGCGCGCTCGTTTGCGAGAAGGGAATCAAGGTGCCTTGGCTGATGCGGGCATCCTGATTGTCGAGCGTCAAGATGCGGGGCGAGGAGACGATTCGGAGGAGACCGCTCGATTCCGCCGCGCTCAAGCGAATGTTCAAGTTGAAGTTTTGGCTGAGCGAACCGAGGACGAGACCGAGCGCACCGCCCGCTCCCGTACCCGTCGTCGCCGGAAGGTTGACGGCGAAGTTCGGCGTCGATGTCGTACGCGAGCTCGGCGAGAGACCTGCCGTCGGTGTATTTCCATCCGTTGCACCGCCGGTGAGACCGACTTTGGACGGGAAAGAAGCGCCCGTTGGATTGCCCGTGGCGCTCGAATACGTAGCGTCACCACCCCACTGGATACCGATGTCGCGAAGGTAGCGGCTCGTCGCTTCGACGATTCGCGCTTCGACGAGCACTTGCGGCGTCTGCGTATCGAGCGAGCGAACGAGCTCTTCGATACGATTCAGGTTCCCCGCGATGTCGCGGGCGATGAGCACGTTGGTGCGCTCGTCGACGGCGAGCGATCCACGCGGAGAGAGGAAGTCTTTCGCGCGGGCCTGGAGCTCATCGGCCGATGCATAGCTGACGGGAATGATGCGGGTCTCGAGAGGTGCGAGATCGACCTCTTGCTTCATCGCTGCGAGACGCATCTCGCGTTCACGATTCAAGGTCGCAAGGGGCGCGACGCGAATGAGGTTGCCTTGGCGAACCATGCCGAGACCCTTCGCCTGGAGCACGACGTCGAGCGCTTGATCCCAAGGAACGTTGCGCATGCGAATCGTGACGGTGCCCGTCACGTCGTCGGCCGTTACGATATTGACGTGTCCGACGTCCGAAAGGAGACGGAGAATATTGTGGATGTCAGCGTCTTTGAGATCGAGGTCGATGCGACGACCGCCGAACTTGCTGCTTCCGCCAGCTGCTTGAGCTGCAATGCTCGAGGTGAAGCCGGCCTCTGCGCCTTCGATCGTCTCTTCGCCCGCGAGCTTGCGAATCGACGTCGAGATTGGGACGACCTTCGGTGCCGCCTCGCGCTCGAGCGTCATCGTGCGACGTGCGGCTCCGCCATCGCCGGCCGTACGCGGAACTTCGAACGACCAGAACACCTTGTTTCCTTCGACCGAGACTTCGCCGCGCGAATCACCTGCGCGATCGAGCTCGACGATGACGGCATTCGCCAAGTTGAAGGAGCTGACGAGATGAAGCGCGCCCTTGTAGGGGCTCACGTCGAGCGTGCGTTCGAGCGAGGAAGGAAGCTTCGTTCCCTTCAGCTCGAGGCGAAGCTTGCCGGTGTCGCTCGTCGTGATCGCATGCGTGATGGCGCCGCCCGTCGTCGTGATGACGATGCGGTCACAGCCGCTCATGCAGATGTGCGAAGACGCCGGCTGCGCGGGGGTGCGCTCGAAGGCGATGTCGGAGATCTCGCCTTCCTTGGCAGCGCCGGGTCCGACGAACGTGCCTGCAGGAGTGAGCGTCACGCGAAGTACGTTGCCGTCGGCGCGCACGCGATACGTCGCATTCTTCGTCAGATTCAAGTCGAAGCGCGTCGTCGAAGTGCCTTCACTTCGATAGGACTGCGCCAGCACTCCCCCGACGACGCCGACCGGCTGCGTCATGGCAGGCGAGACGCCGACGAGGTCGGAGTTGGAGATGTCGACGAAGAGGCGCTTGCCTCCGTCAGCACTCCGCAGCTGATAAACAGGAGACCGCGTTCCTGTGATTTCGATTTCAGTGACGCCCTGACCGTCGACGGTCGGCTTCACTCGAAATTGTTGAACGTGGTTCTGGGTTTCGTCGGCGCGTACGTCCGATGAGGGGAACACTGCCATCGCAGCGGTCGCCAACGAAACGGTCAAGAGCTTGAATCTTCGCATCCTTGTGCTCCTCGCCCCCGGAGCGGGGGAACTTGCAAAAAAAGCGTAACGTGTGCGATTCCAAAGAGGCCAGTTTGTGACGATAATTGGCTGCTCATGATCGGCGACGACACACCACCGCCCCCAGCCGACGCGGCCAGCGCTCCCGATCTCGACGCGGAGAAGCAGGCCGATGCAGCGTTTCCGGCGTTTCCGTCCCCCGACGCGACGCCCCCGCCAGCGACGAATCGAATCCTTCTCTTCGGGTTCGTGCTCATCACGCTCGCCTTCCTCGTATTCCTCCGCGTCACGGCGCGGCGTCTCCTCGTCGACGACGAAGGAGGACCCATCAAGGGCGGCAACCGCGTCGACTTCCCGCTTCAACCCGTTACCCCCGCGCGTGAAGAACGCCCGCCGATCGATCCCGTGGCGCGCGCCGAGCTCGTCGCGAAGGCCCACACGGCGTGCATCGAAAACGATCTCGCCGCGTGCATCGGCACGGTCGATCAACTCGAAGCACAGGGCGAGTCTACCGATCCCGATCTTCTGGCGCAGCGAATCATCGCGCTCGCGAAGAAGGGAGAAATCGGCCGCGCCGAGCAGCTCGCGCGCTTTTTTGGACTCCGTTATGCCGAGCACCCGATGCGAAAAGACATCGCGCAGGCGCTCGAAAAGGCCCGCCCAGCAAGCTCTGCGAGAATGCCCAACGCGACGAAGCCTGCGCCGCGCGGCAAGCACTAGGCGTTCAGCCTCAACGCCAAATTTCGGAGACGGGACCCGTCGCCGCGACGCGACCTGATTCGAGCAGAACGAGTCGATTTCCGATCAGCCGCGCGTCTTCGCGGTCGTGCGTCACGAGCAAAAACGGTACTGCGAGCTCTTCGGCGAACGCGCGAACCTCGAGCAAGAGCTGCCGTCGGAGATCGACGTCGAGCGCGGAGAAGGGCTCGTCGAGAAGCACGACTTTTGGCGACATCGCAAAGGCGCGCGCGAGGGCCACACGCTGCGCTTCACCTCCCGACAGCGTCTTTGGAAGGCGTTTTTCGACATGACTCACTTTCATGCGTCCGAGCATTGCGCGTGCGCGCTCCTCGCGCTCTTGGCGATCTCCCGATGCTCCGTACATCACGTTGGCGAGCGCGGTCATGTGCGGAAAGAGCGCGAGCGATTGGAAGACATAGGCGAGGCGGCGTTCGTGCGTCGGTACGTTCGTCGTCGCGTCGAACCAGATCGCGTTTCCCAATGCAATGCGTCCCTCCGTTGGAGCGACGAGTCCGGCGACGACATCGAGCAGGGTCGACTTCCCCGCGCCAGAGGATCCGCCGATGACGGTCACGCCTGGTGGCGCGCGAAATCCGACTTCGAGACGATATGCGGCGCGTTCGATGACGAACGAGACGGCGAGCTCGCTCTCCTTCTTGTCCGCAGCTTCACTCATGACGCCTCGCCTTCGTCAGGCGGTTCACGAGATAGATCGAAGCGATCGCGATCGCGGTCAACACCGCGATCATGCCTTTGGCTCGCCCTTCGTCTTGCGATTGAAGCGCGTCGTAGATCGCGAGCGAAGCCGTCTGCGTCTCGCCCGGAATGTTCCCCGCGACCATCAGCGTGATCCCGAAATCGCCGAGCGCGCGGGCGTACCCGAGAACGAGCCCTGCGACGATGCCGCGGGAAGCGAGAGGCAATGTGACCGTGAAGAGTGCGCGGAGGGGCGTTGCGCCGAGCGTGCGCGCGGCGTGGATGATCGAGCGATCCACGCTCTCGATCGCCGCGCGCGAGGCTTGAACGACGAGTGGAAACGAACCGATCGTCGCGGCGAGCACCGCGCCCGACTTCGTGAACACGATCGGCTGTCCCGTCACGCGCTCGATCGCATGACCGAGCACGCTCGAACGACCGAAGAATACGAGCACGTAATAGCCGAGCACCGTCGGTGGCATCACGAGCGGCGCCGCCGTGACGGCGTCCAGCAAGTTACGCCCGAAGAACGGGCGTGAAGCGAGGAGCGCGCCGAGTGCAATGCCGCTCGATCCCGCGAACATCGTTGCGAGAAGGGCGACTTCGAACGAGAGAAGAAGAGGGCTCACGGAGCAGGGAGCATCCTACTCATTAAGCGTGGCCTTGGCTGCGTGCGGCGCCCTCACTTGGCCGATGCGCGGGTCGTGGCATTGGGCGAGGCATTCTTCTCCAAATCGACCGTGAATTCGGAGAAAGACGAGGCAGCGTTCCAGTTCGGCTCTAGAGAAGGAGAAATGAATTGGCGGCCGTTGTTTCTCGCCTCTTTCACGGCGTCTCTCGCGCTCGTGCCCAACGTCGCACACGCGTGCGGCGCCGCATCACCTGGCGGGCCGTCGATGTGCTCCCTCGACGAGCACGAGGCCGAGAAGAACGCGCGATCGACGCGGCTTTCCCTGACCTACGGCTTCAAGACGACGACGCTTCTCTTCGGCGATGGCCGTCGCGCCGACATGCAACGCCACACCATCTTCGGAAGCGTGGACCGCCTCCTCTCGAAGCGTGTCACGTGGGTGATTGGAGGCGGCGTCATCGCGGAAGGATCGCTCCGCCACGAAGGCAAAGTCGACGCACTGGGTCCGGGGCTCGCGATCTCGAGCGGGCTCGCCTACCGCATCGTCGACGAGACGAAGAGCCGTCCCTTCGTCGTCCTCTCAGCGATGCTCTCGTTCACTCACGCCGAGACGCGCGTCGACGAGGCCATTCATGATCAGCCGAGCTTCACGGCATTCGATCTCCGATTGGGCGGCGTCGTGGGCAAAGCTTTCGGACCCGTTCGCCCTTATGCCCTCGCGCGCGCTTTTGGCGGCCCGATCTTTTGGAAATACAACGGCGCGTCCGTGACGGGCACGGACCTCTACAAATACGAGGTGGGCGCTGGCGTCGCGGTTTCGGCAGGCGATCTCGATCTCTTCGTCGAAGGGGTACCGCTCGGAGAGCGCGGGGTCTCTTCGGGACTCGGCGTGAGATTTCGCTGAAGCGCGGCTCGCTCGGATTCACCGAGCACGAGATTTGATAGGGTCTGGCGCGTGTCACGCCACTCTCTCCCCCTTCGCTCCGCACTTCCACTCCTCTTCGGTTCGTTGGTCCCTCTCGTCTCCGCATCCCTCGTCGGTTGCAAACGAGAACCGAGGGCCGAAGACGCTGCGAAGATGAAGGTTCATGTTGCCGCGGCGGCCGATCTCGCGCTCGCATTCAAAGAGCTCGGGGCGGCATATGAAAAAGAGTCGGGAAACGAAGTCGTTTTCTCTTTTGGCTCGACGGGGCTTCTCGCCAAACAAATCACCGAAGGCGCGCCCTTCGAAGTCTTCGCAGCGGCCAATGCGTCCTTCATCGACGACGTCGTCAAGACCGGCGCGTGCTTCGGCGATACGAAGAAGACGTACGCGACGGGGCATCTCGTCTTTTGGACCAAGAGCGAAAACGCGCCGAAGACCCCCGCCGAGCTTCGCGACGCGCGCTTCACGAAGATCGCGATCGCCTCGCCCGAGCATGCGCCTTATGGCAAAGCCGCCAAAGAAGCGCTCGTGAAGAGCGGCGCGTGGGAGAGCGTCGAAAAAAAGATGGTCTACGGAGAGAACGTCCAGCAAGCGTTCCAATTCGCCGACTCCGGCAATGCGGACGTTGCGATCATCGCGCTCTCTCTCGCGATCAGCGCAAAGGGTCACTACGAGCCCGTCGACCCCGCGCTCCACGCTCCGCTCGAACAAGTCTTGGCAGTGTGCAACGGCGGAAAGAAAGATGCCCCGCGGCTCTCCGCGGCCGTGGCATTCGTCGAATTCGTCGGCTCACCCGAGGGAAGAGCGACGATGAAGAAGTATGGCTTTCTCTTGCCTGAAGAGTCCGTCGGCCCAAGGTGAGTGTCTTCTCACCAACGCTTGCAGTTGGCTTTTCCGATCCGCTCGGCGGTGTCACGCGCTGAAAGCGAGGGCGGACTCTCACTGAAGAAGAACCACTGTTCGACTCCGTCGCGAAGGCACGAGCACTTTTCGTTGAGCGGAGACGCGCTGCAGCTGAGCTCGCGAACGATTCCACTTTGGCACCCACCCCACGTGGCCTGCGAATCAGTTCCCGAAAACTCTTTGCAGTCCGCCAAGCCGGTTCCGCCGACGAGGGAAGAATCACTCATCCGCAGGATCAAAAGCGCAACCGCCCCGCCGAGAAAGATTACGGCGAAGATCCCCGTGAAAGAGAACTTGCGAGAGTGGCTACCTCGACCGTCGGCGGCGCCTCGCCGACCAAGCGACATGGTCTCCGCAGGCGCGCGGGCAATCGCTAGGGTGTTGGGCGCGTGACAGTACGTGCAGACGAACGCGCTCCCGAGTGCCGCTTCCGGCGGAGCAGGCGCGCCGCACGCCGAGCAAACGATGGCAGACATGCGGGTACTCTACAGCGACCTGACGTGGCGGCAATGCGACGCCGCATCGAGATCTTGAAGTGCGCGCTTCGCCTCAGCGCTTCAGCGTCACTGGCAAAAGCTTCGAGTCCGCTTCGGGGTGAAGCGGAATGACCTGCGTCGCCGGCTGGGATCCCGGCTGTCCCGGATCGATGCGAATCAAGACGATGTCGCCGTCGCGAATGCGATCGATGCGCCAATAGACTTCGTAGTCGCTGCCGTTGCTGCCACCCGAATGCGCGATGTCTGGTTTGCCGATGTAGTCGCCCTTGCGAACGACCCAGCCTTTCGTCGTCGGATCGATGAGCATCGCGCGTGGCTCGGCGCCGAGGACGATGCCCGCGAGCTTCAAATCCGAAATCGAGAACTCGGAAAGGATGACCTCGCTATCGCGATGAACGACCTTCGTGCCGCGTTGCTCTGCGAACATCGAAGCGAAGCCACGGAACGGATCGCGATTGCGTTCGCTCTCGATGAAATCGTTTTCGCTGTATTCGACGGCGGGCGCCAACGGGTTCGCGCCCGCGTCGACTCTGCCGCCGAGTGCAACCTGTCCGCGATCGGGCGGCGGAGGCGTCGTGTCTTTCGATCCGCCGCAAGCGACGAGCGAGAAAGCGAGCGCAGCCCCAGCGAGCGTGATGATGATGCGAGAAGGGCTCATTTCGGTGCTCCTTCTTCGGCGGCCTTCGCAGACTTCGGCAAGCCGTGGAACGAGGTCGCCAAGCATTTCGCCTTCAGGCGGATCTCGTCGCCTTCGAGCTTCGGATCGCTGAGCTCGAGGTTCTCGATGTTGATGATGCGGTCCACGCGGCCCATCTCATAAACGAACTTCGTGAGCTGATGAAACTTTCCCGTGAGCTCGAGGCTCATCGGAACCTTCGCGAAGAACGACTCGCGACGTTCGTCGATCGGCTGCCACCCCTTCAAGTCCACGCCGCTCGCATTGGCGACCTGCTGAATCGCCGAGAGAAACGATGCGGCATCGGCCTCTTCGGGGAGCGCTTTGTTCATCTCGCGCTGACGCTGCTGGCGCACGATGAGCTCTTCTTTGTCCTTCAAATAGGTGGCTTGCGCGAGCTGCTCGGCTTGGAGCTCGTCCGTGAGCGTCACGTGGTTCGTCTTTGCGCCGGAGATCTTCGAAGAGACGTCCGAATAGACGAGCACGTAGAAGAGAACGAAGACGAGAAGGCTGAAGAGAACTCCGAGCCCGATCGCTTTTCCGGCGGGCGGAATTTTCGCCAAAGATACGTCGGCCATCAGTACCTCACCTTCGCGCTGAGCTCGAAGCGCACGAGCTCGATCTTCGTCACGCCGTCGGTCGTCTTCGACGCCGGAAGCAGTTTGACGTCATAAAAGAAGTCACTGAGCGAGATGCGGCGGAGAAACTCCGATACGTCTTCGCCGTCGCGCGCTTGCCCGACGATTCGTACGTTTCGCTCTTGTTCGATGTAGTTGAGAATCCAGAGGCGCCGCGGATCCCACGTCGCATTCGGAACGGAGGACGGGTTGTCGCGCTTCATCTGCTCGAGCTTGTCGCGGTCGGTCGTGGGACCTTTTCCGTTCGTCAGAAGCTTCGATATTTCGAGGAGCGAGGTCGTCGGTCCGGTGCGCGCCGACTGCAATCTGCCGACGGCCTCTTCACGCTCACGGAGCTCTTTGAGCGAATCTTTGATCGTCTCGTGGTCGGCGATGACGGTCTTGATGCCGTCGATGTTGGCTTGGAGGCCAGCGTTGGCCTTCAGCTGCGCCTGAAGCTCTTTGTTGAGCGACACGTACCAGAGGAAGAGAAGGACGGCGGTGGCCGCGACGACGCCGAAGCCCGCCAGTAGCCAACGATTGCCTTCTGCGCCCGTCGGCGTTGCCTGCGTCGCGCGAGTCTCGCGCTTCTGCGGAAGTAGGTTTACGCGAATCATACGCGCTTCTCCTTGTCGGTGCGGAGAGCGAGGCCGATCGCGACGGCCATTTGCGAGGAGCGCATTCGGAGATCCGGTTCGTTGGAGAGTTTGTCGACGGCCATGTTCGCCATGGGATCGAAGACGGTGACGGGAACACGTGCTCGTTTTTCGATCGCTTGCGTGAGCGCCCCGAGATAGGCCGAGCCGCCGCAGACGTAGATTCGTGCGAGCTCCCCTTCACCGCTGGTCGCGAGGAAGAAGTCGACGGAGCGTTGGATTTCGCCCGCGAGCGATTCACACGATTGTTGGAGCGCTTGCGTGACGGTAGGCGGAACGACCTCGCCGCGCGCCGCCGCGAGCTTGAAGGCTTCGGCTTGCTCGAAAGGAACGTTGAGCGCGCGCTGCACCGATTCGGAAATGGAATTGCCGGCGTTCGTGATTTCGCGAGTGAAAGAGGAGACGCCGCGCGAGATGACGTTGAGGCTCGTAATCGAGGCTCCGACGTTCAAGAGCGCGAAGGTTTGATCTTCCGGAAGACCGAACGAGCGCTCGAAGATGTTTTGCACCGTGAAGGCGTTGATGTCGACGACGACGGGCTTCAGCTTCGCCTCGCGGAGGAGGTTCGTGTAGTCGGTTACTTCGTCTTTCTTCGCAGCGACGAGAAGTAGATCCATCTGGCCGGCTTCGGGGCGGCGCTTCAGCACTTCGTAGTCGATCGACATCAGCTTGATGTCGAACGGGATGTGCTGTTCGGCTTCCCACTGAATCTGCTGCCCGAGCTCTTCGTTCGTCATCATCGGCACGCTGATCTTGCGGACGATGACCGACTGCCCGTAGACGCCGACGGCAACATCTCGTTGCGAGATTTTGCTCTCGACGAAGATGCGCTTCAGCGCTTCGGTGACGGCAGACGGGCTCATGACGTGCCCATCGACGATGGTTTGCGGTGGAAGCGAAGTGAACCCCCACTTAACGACCGAGACCTTGTTTTTGGTCTCTTTGAGCTGGACGACTTTGATCGAGCTTGCGCCGATGTCGACCCCGACGAGGTTCTTTCCTTCGGACATCGCACAAAGTGTGGCACCCCCTGATGCCGGCGGTCAAAAAACGATCGTTTTCCATTGGACCCAAATCGGTCCGGCACCTCGAGCCACGGCCAAAAGAGTGTGCTACATCGGCCCCAGGATGGGGTTTGGAACGGGCATTTCCGCGGTTTCTTCGCGGTATTCGCAGGTGCGACGGTCGGCGCGCTGGGGCGCATGGGCCATCCTCGCGGCCGCCCTCTTTTCGACCCGCCCCGCCCTCGCGACCGATACGACGCACGTCGTCGAGCACGGGCACACCCTCCAAGCCATCGCCGCGCGGTACCACGTCAGCGTCGACAGCATCGTGAAGGCCAACCACCTCGAGCACCAAAAGACGCTGAAGGTCGGGGAAACGCTCGTCATTCCAGACGTTCCGAAGGCGGGATTGCCGAAGCCGCACGAAGAGACGACGAAGAAGGCCAAAGACGACCCGAAGGGCAAAGACGGCAAAAAAGAGAAGGACGGCAAAAAGAAGAAAGAGAAGCCCGTCACCTTCGCGATGCGCGCGCGCACGCCGGGCGTCGTCCACATCCATCGCCTCGCGACCAAAGAAGACTTCACGGTGCGCGTGCGCGAAGGCGGCAAGGTTCCTGCCTCGGCTTCCAAAATCTTCGCGCGGCTTCTTCGCAGCGCCACCGGACAAACGCATCCAATCGAGCCGCGCACGATCGCGCTTCTCGGCACCGTGTCCGACCACTTCGGGAGCCGCAAGGTCGAGGTCATCAGCGGCTATCGCCCCTTCCGCGATACGCAATCGACGCGTCACTCGAAGCACAACGACGGCAAGGCGGTCGATTTTCGCATCGTCGGCGTCCCGAACGAAGTCTTGCGCGACTACGTGAAGACGCTGAAAAACGTGGGGGTCGGCTATTACCCGAACAGCGTGTTCGTCCACATGGACGCGCGCGAGTCGCCCGCGTTTTGGATCGACTATTCGCGACCCGGCGAGCCGCCGCGCTACCACTCGCCCGACGCCGATGCCGATGAAGGCACGAGCGACATCGTCGAAGACGACGAGGGCAAGACGAACCTCGACAAGGAAGTGAACCCGCCTTCGCCAGAAGGCGCCGAGCCCGCGGTTCCGTCTCCTGCAGAAGGAATACCCACACCTCCGCCGTTGTCACCCCCCGCAATCGTGCCCGCGACCAGCGCTTCGCCTCCCACGACGACCCAGCCCACCGCCGCGCGCTGATGGTTCGGCGCTTCGGCGCGTGAAAAGCGCTCGGAACGTTGACCGACTCCGTTTCGGTTGCTCTACTTTTAAGACTGAGGCGCGCGCACTTCGCGATGCCCACGAAAGGTTCGCGATGCGTCACCGCAGCTCTTATGTACTCGCTTCGTCCCTCGTAGCGTTCGGCCTCGTCGTCGCCTGCGGAGACGAGAAACCTGAAGTGAGCTGCTTCGGCGGCGAGAACTGTCCGGACACGACTCGAAGCGACTCCGGATCCGATACGAGCGCGACAGGCGACTCCTCTTCCACCGTTCTCGTTCCCGAGGACGACGCGGGGACGACGGGCGATACATCCGTCGCAGTCGAAGACGCGGGTCCGCCCTTTTGCGGCGACAAGAAAACGAACGGGGCCGAAGCATGTGACGACGGCAATCCCACCGCAGGCGATGGCTGTTTCAACTGCACCGTCGAAGAGTTCTGGGTTTGCCCTCCTCCCGGCCAGGTGTGCACGAATACGGTCGTATGCGGCGACGGCATCCGCAACGGCAAAGAAGAGTGCGACGACGACAACACCGACGACAACGACGGCTGCTCGGCGAAATGCGTCGTCGAAGCGGGCTTCCTCTGCGCGACGCCTGGCGCTGCGTGCTTCGCGAATTGCGGTGACGGCAAGAAAGTCGGCGACGAAGGCTGTGACGACGACAACACGGACGACAACGACGGTTGCTCGGCGAAGTGTCAGCTCGAAGACAAATACAAGTGCCCGATTCCTGGTGTGAAGTGCGAGCTCACGGTCTGCGGCGATGGCGCCATCGAAGGCAGCGAGCAGTGCGATCAGAAGGACAACTACGAAGCCTATGACGGTTGCTACGAGTGCAAGTCCGAACCAAAGTGCACCCCCAACAAGGGATGCGAAGCGGTTTGCGGTGACGGCCTCAAGTATCCGCTCGAAGCGTGCGACGACGGCAACACGCGCCCCGGCGACGGCTGCAGCGACAAGTGCGCCATCGAGCCCGGCTATTCGTGCACGGTCACGACCGAAGCGCTCCCCGAGAACATCGACATCCCGATCATCTATCGCGACTTCAAGAAGAACAACGTCGCGGGCGGTCACCCCGACTTCGAGGCGTACGACGGTCCCGGCGCGCTGAACCTCGTCGAGCCACTCCTCGTCAACGGCCATCCGCGATTTCTCTCACGCCGCGGCAATCCCGCCGCCGATCACGATCTTCTCACTTCGCTCGACGACTTCGCGCAGTGGTACGTCACCGATCCGAAGAACAAGGTCATCAACTCGAAGCTTCGCCTCAAGAAGCAATCGGACGACAGCTACCTCTTCGACAGCCGCACGGATCTTCCAAACGGCGCCGCGAATCCCCTGAGCCCGAAGGGCTATTTCTGGCCGCTCGACGGAATCGGTTGGCAAGATCCGAGCGTTCCTTCAGCAGATCGCGAGCTGTCTTACGGCGCAAAAGACGGCCTCAATCACAACTTCTTCTACACGACCGAAGCTCGCTTCTGGTTTTCGTACGATGCGACGACTTCCCCGCTTCTCAACTTCGACGGCGACGACGACGTGTGGGTCTTCATCAACGGCAAGCTCGCGGTCGACATCGGTGGTCTCCACAGCCGCCAAGAGAAGGGCGTGCTCATTCATCCCACGTGCACGGGCGTGACGCTTCCTGCAAACACCGAGTGCCGCATCGCAAGCACGGATCTCGGACTCACCGACGGCAACATCTACGACATCGCCGTCTTCCAGGCCGAACGTCACACCGACGAGTCGAACTACAAGCTCACGTTGAAGGGCTTCCGCAAAGAGAAGAGTGCGTGCTTCCCGATCTGTGGCGACAAGATCAAGACGAAGTCGGAAGTGTGCGACGACGGAGCCGACAACGCGACGGTCACGCCTCCTCCCTACGGAAAGTGCGCCAAAGATTGTCTCTCGCGCGGTCCCTTCTGCGGAGACACGATCGTGAACGGCGCCGAGACCTGCGACGACGGCCTGAACAAGGGCGCGTACGGCTCGTGCACCATCGACTGCAAGAAGGCCGACTACTGCGGCGATGGCGTCGTGCAGGCGACCTTCGAGCAATGCGACGAAGGCGCGACGGGAAACAAGGGCGGCTACGGAAAGTGCAAAGCGAATTGTCAGCGCGACATTCGTTGCGGCGACGGCATCGTGCAGTCGGGCAACGGTGAGCAGTGCGAGCCACCCAACACGCCGACGTGCTCGGTCGGCTGCCAAACGAAGACGCCTGGCTGACGCGCGGAGCTCGCGCGGGGAGGCCTACGCGAGCTTTCGAAACACCGTCGCCAACCACGGCTGTTCGGCACGAGGCTTTCCCGGCGGCCGGTAGTAGTGCTCGATTTCCTCGAACCCGATGGCGCAGACGCGCGGGCTCCATGTTTCATGGGAATGGAACGAGCCGTAGCGCCCACCCGAAAATCCCTCGGTGTCATTTCCGCGCGGGTTCGACGAAAAGAGC
>JAHFDV010000150.1 GCA_023248815.1 Myxococcales bacterium | reverse complement strand
CACGTTCAGGTATCGAAGCGCGCCGCCGACGAACTCGCGAGCGAAGGCATCGATGTCGAAGTGATCGATCTCCGTTCGCTCTATCCTTACGACTGGGACGCGATCGCGACGAGCATCAAGAAGACGGGCCGCTTGCTCGTCGTCAACGAGGACACCGAGATAACGAATTTCGGCGAGCACCTCATCCGGCGCGCTGCGGAAGAGCTCTTCTATCACCTCGAGGCGCCGCCCAAGCTCCTCGCCGGTGTGCACATTCCGGGCATCGGCCTCGCCGACAATCTCGAGAACGCCTCCGTTCCGCAGAAGTCGCAGATCGTCGATGCGATGCGTTCGCTGGCACGACACCAGGCTTAGCTCGCGAGCTCGAGTGCAGAACGAAGCCGATTTTTGCTAAGCGCCCACGCCGAAGGCGCCAGCAACAAAGCTCGAGCGTAGACACATTCGCCAAGAAGCCCACTCACGCGGCCCTCGCCCGCCGAGGGGTCGCGCTGAGTGGGCAGGCTTCGTTGCTATGCGCGAAATCGACCCACCTCTCGAGCGAGCACTTCGGACTCGGTCGAGAGCACTTCGATGACGCGCGCGAGATCCTCTGAGGATTGCTGCTGCTCTTCTGCGACGCGGCGAATCGATTCGAACACGTTGACGATCGATTCGGCTTCTTTGCCCTGCTTCTGCTGAGCGAGGCCGACGCTCGAAACGAGACCGATCATGCGCTCCGTGGCGCGCGCGAGATCGTCGAAGCGGCGGGCCTGATTCGCGGCTGTGACCTCCACCTCTTTGGCGACGGCGCGCATGCGCTTCACTTGGGCGGACAGCTCTGCGGACTCGCGTGATTGGGCGGAAGTAGATGCCGCGATTGAACGCATGCGCGTCGAGAGATCTTGCATACCCGATGCGACGAAGCGCGTGCGCTCGCCTTGTTCGACGGTGGCAGTCGCGATGGCTTGCGTGTGACGTGTTGCGCGCGTGGAAGAGTCGACGATCTTCGCAAGCGCGGCTTCGGCTTGGCTTCCGAGAGCGACTCCGTTTTGCACGCTCGCGTCGCCTTCGGTGACGGCTTCGAACGCGCGCCGGGAGCCTGCTTGAACGCGCGCAATCATCTCCGCGATTTCTCGGGTCGACGAAGCTGTGCGATCGGCTAGGCGACGGATCTCTTCGGCGACGACTGCAAAGCCGCGCCCCGCCTCACCCGACTGCGCCGCGAGGATGGTGGCGTTGAGCGCAAGAAGGTTGGTCTGCTCGGCAACTTGATCGATGACGCCGACGATGCGCTCGACGTCGCCGATGCGCGTATCGAGATCGGTCATTGCAGTTGCCGCGAGCTTCGAGGCATCACGAATGCGCTCGATTCCGAGGATCGCGCGACGCACGGCATGAGCGCCTTGCTCGGCGTCGCCCGCGGCCGCCGTCGAATATGCGCTCGCCTCTTTCGCCGTTCGTTCGACGACGAGGAGGGAGGCGTCGACGGTTGCCATGGCGGAGGACGTTTCTTGAACGGTCGTCGACGCGGCATCCGTGTCGGCCGCGACTCTTCCGATGCCTTCGAACTGACGCTCGACGCCCTTCGCCGATGTCTCGACCATTTCGGCGAGTGAATGAACTTTTCCAACCATCTCGCGATTGGCTCCGCCCATCGCGCTGAGACTCAGCTGCGATTGTTGCGCGCCCGCGGATAGCTCTTCGGCGTTGCTCGCGACCGTCCGCAACGCTTCGACGATGCTCCCTACGGACGTGCTCGTCTCGTGAATGGCGGCGTGCGTCTCCACCGAGCCGACGGCGATGTTGTCTCCGGTCTTGTGAATCTTGACGATGGCGCGGTTGATCGTGCCCGTGACGTTGCCGAGCTCCGAGGAGTGCGAGCGTAGGCTCTCGACCATGCTCTTCGTCGCTTCGTAGAGGCGTGCGATTTCGTGCGCATCGAAACGTCGCGGCTGCGGAGCTTCGATGTCGAGGCGACCTTTTTCGATCGCTTCGGTGATGCGGAGAATCTCTTCGAAAGGACGTGCCAGCCAGCGCGCCAAGAAGATCGCGACACCGAGTGCCAACATGAATGCGACGAACGCCGTCGAGACGGTTGCCCAGATGGTCTCCGAATCACCGGCGGCGACGACCTCGCGATAACCGAGGAAGATGCAGGGGACAGCCGCCACGAAACCGAGCAACGCGAGCAGCAATGTTCGGAGCGTCAAACGCCCCGATCGAATGGGTGCTCGCGTTTCTTCGGTCACGTGCGTTCAGGCCTTCTCGTTACTTGATGGAGTAGGCTTCGACCTTGTCGGCCAAGAACCACGGGACGAGGAGCCAGTTGTTCTTCTTGTCGTATGCGAAGTCCGCAGGGCCTTTGATGCCCGTAAAGAGGGCTTCGAACGAGCCGCCAATCTTTCCTTTGTAGATCGTGCTCGCTTCCCAGCTCGAGACGTAGACCGTGTCGCCGACGACCGCGAAGCCGTCGAGCATGCCCGTCGGTACCTTGGTCACGTCTTGCTTTTGGCCCTTGGCGTCGAGGCGATAGATCTCGTTCGACCAAAGCGTATTGACCCAAACGCCCTTCGCGTCGACGACGAGACCGTTGGGGCCATTGAGGTCGGCCGACTTTGCGAGCGCCTTCGCTTTGCCGCGTTCGATGAGGTAGACGGCATCGGTTCCCGTCTTCTCGAAGCCTTTTTCTCCGACCTTCGCGCCGCTGTCCGAAACGTAAACTTTGCCGTCGGGACCGATGGCGACGTCGTTCAAGAACGTGGCGCCCGCGATCTTCACTTCGCTCTTCGGCGCGCCCGTCTTCAAGTCGAAGAGGCGAACGGTGTCGAGGTCGGCGACGTAGATGATGCCCTTCGCGACCGTGATGCCCTTCGGAGCGTTGAGCGTGACTTTGTTCTTACCGCCCTCGATGAACTTCTGCGCGTTGAGCTTGCCCGTCGGGCCGGTGTACGCGCTGATGTAACCGTTGTTGTCGGCGCCATCGGGCTTGCCGTTGATGTTCGCGATCAGAACGAGCCCTGAATCGTCGACCCAAACGCTTTCCGGCGTCGCGAGATCCATGCCTGGACCGCCCCACGAGAGGACGGAGGGCGGACCCGGCGGATCCTTCGGTTTCTCGGGTTCGACCGGCGTAGCCGTTGCCGTCGGAGTCGTCGCGACTGCGGTCGTCGTCGTCTCGGTCTTCTTGTTCGTTTCGACCGTCTCGACGGGAGGCGCGGAGCCTCCACAAGCGATGAGCGTCGTGAAGAGAAGTGCGGTTCGTGCGTTCATGCGTGGGCCTCCTAACAATGAAATTGTTCGCGAAGCCTACAGTGAGAACCGGCAGGAAAGCTCGAAAAAATAAGCGCGCCGTGCGTTCAGGCGGGACGCAGATCGATGGCTTGCGAGGGCGGTGCCAAGGGCAGCTCCCCGGTCACTTCCTCGAGCGCGCGTTCGATCATTTGTGCGCGCGCCACGCTTCGAAGCTGACCGCGGTAGAGGGCAAGAAGTGACTCGAGAAGTGCCGTTGTCACTTCACGCTCTTTCCATGAAGTCGCGCCCAGTCTGCGCACGAGCAACGTCTCGAGTGCCCACGGGCGACGGGCAAGACCGATGGCGACGCGCCGCACGAGAGCTGCGTCACTTGGGCGCAATTTCAACGCGCGCGCATAATACGAAGCCGCCATGCGGCGAAGGCTCGCACGCTGCGAGCACGCGTCGCCGACGAGAGCGAGAGCCTCCGCACGCTCGTCGTTGGTAGATGCGCTCTTCAACTTCGCGCGTGCAGCCGCGAGCGCCTCACGCGCCTCACGATTGCCGCCGACGGCGGGCCACAGGCGTGAGAGCACGAAGCCGCCAAAGACGACGGCAGCGATTCCGAGCGGGATCTGGAAGTCCACGGGTTTTCGCTTAGCACGGAAGGGCGCGCAGACGAAGTTGCGTGCAGTCTAGAAGGAACAATCCGCTTGTTTGCAACGTTCGGAGGAATAGGGCACGATCTAAATCCACATAGATGCAGCGCTCTTCTTCGATGAGAAATGCGGTCAAAACTCGACCTTGGGGGGCCGTCCGCGCTGTCGTGCTCGCCGGCTTTGCCGCAGCGACGTTCTCTTTTTCGAGCGACGCCTCCGCCCACATCTATCAATTCGTCGATTCAGACGGCGTCATTCACTTCACGAGCGTCCCTCCGCAGGGCCAAGCCGCGAAGATGGTCGCCCGCGATTCGAAAGGCGGGCTTTCGGCTCCTGTTCCCCCGCAAGACAAAGACGTCACACGCTTCACGCGCTACGACGAGTGGATTCGCCAAGCCGCGACGCTCTATCAAATCCCCGTCGAGCTCGTGCGCTCCGTCATCAAGGTCGAGAGTGACTACGATCCGCGTGCCGTTTCCGTCTCCGGAGCCTGCGGGCTCATGCAGCTCATGCCCGATACGGCATCTCGTCTCCAAGTGCGAGACATCCACGACCCGCGCGAGAACATCTTCGGCGGGGTTCGCTTTCTTCGCATCCTCGCCAACACGTTCAACGGGGACTTATCGCTCACCGTCGCCGCCTACAATGCAGGTGATCAAGCGGTCATGCGCGCTGGCGGCATCCCCGCGATCACGGAGACGCAGCAGTACGTTCGACGCGTGCTCTCGTACTATCGGAAATACCGCTCCACGGTCGACGTCGTCGAAGCTTCGCTCGCGGCCCCGTGATCTTCGACCGAGCTGCCCGTCGATTGAGACATGACCTCGACTGAAACCCGCGCCGTGACCTCCGACAAAAACGACGGCGCGCCCCAAAAAGACGGGCGTTCTGCGATCAAAAGCGAGGCTTCACCCCATCTCTCGAGAGGAGTGAGGCGCGAAGATGATCGGATTCGTTCAATCTTCGACGCGCACTACGAGTTCATTTGGCGACAGATACGTCGCCTCGGAATCCCGTTCGAGCGCGTCGATGACGCCACGCAACAAGTGTTCATCGTCGCTTCTCAAAAGCTCGCGAACATCGGCGAAGGGCAGGAACGCTCGTTTCTCTACGGAACGGCGCTGCGTGTCGCTTCGGACATCCGCAGGAGCGCGCCTTACCGCAAAGAAGTTCTCTCCGACCACTTCGAGGCGACGGACGGCGCCGAGCTTCCCGATGAAAAGCTCGACCGTGCGCGCGCTCGCGTCGTTCTCGATCACATTCTCGAAGCACTGCCGGACGAATGTCGCGCGGTGTTCACGCTGTATGAGCTCGAGGAGATGACGCTCATCGAGATCGCGCGTCTGCTCGAAATCCCGCAAGGAACGGCAGCTTCACGGCTTCGTCGCGCGCGCACGCTCTTTCAAGAAGAGGTCGCGCGCTTTCAGGCGAAGTCCGCCGGCACCGCCACGGAAGGCGGGACGCGATGAGCGCCGAAGAAAAAGACCCGGAGCGATTGATCGACGAAGGTGACGCAGGCGCAGATCTTCTGAAGTCCGCAAAGAAGGATGGCCCGAGCGAAGCCTCGCGCGAAGCCACCTTGTCGCGCTTGGGTTTGCTCGCAGTCGGTGCATCGGAGGTCGTCAAAACGGGCGCGGCAGCGATGGTCGTCGCCAAAGTGGGAGTCGCACTCGTGGTCGCCGCGGCGGCCGTTGGAGTCGCCGTCTCGCGTTCTGGCGCGCCTGGAGAGAACACTCCTTTGGCACAATCCGCGTCCGTGTCGGCACCGGCGGTCGAAGTTTCCGGAGCTCCGAAGATCTCCGAAGCACCCTCTAACACGACGCCAAAGACGGTCGGGCCGAAGCATCTCACGCCTCCGGTGGCCAGCGCTCCCATCGCCCCGAGCGCGGTGAACGTGACGCCGCCGACGCAGGAAGAGGTGCTCCTCATCGAAGAAGCGCGGAGTGCAGTGACGCGGGGCGACCAAGTGAGCGCCAACGCCGCTCTCGCCCGCTACGCGCGAGACTATCCTCATGGCGCGCTGGCGATCGACGCGAACGTGCTCCGCGTAGAAGTGCTCGTCCACTGGGGCGACAACGACAAAGCGCGTGCGCTTGCGAATGAAACGCTCGCGAAGAATCCCGACGAACCTGCCAAGCGTCGCTTGCTCGAGCTGCTCCGCGCGATCGGTCCCTAGTTGCGCCCGAAGTGACCTTCGCAGAGTGCAACCTCTGCATGGGTGAGGTCAGCTCGTCTTCTTCGGATGCGAGTTCTTGAGAAGCCACGCGTAGAGCGTGGGGAGCACGAGCAGCGTGAGGAGCGTCGAGGTGCCGATGCCGCCAATGACGACGGTCGCGAGCGGCTTTTGCACCTCCGCGCCTGCGCCATGCGCGATTGCCATCGGTAGGAAACCGAGAGAGGCGACGAGCGCCGTCGTGAGTACGGGGCGGAGACGCTGGCGCGACGCGATGCTCACGGCTTCTTCGAGCGGATGCGTGAGTCGTTGGCGTTCGATCGCGGAGACGAGCACGAGGCCGTTGAGCACCGCGACGCCGAAGAGCGCGATGAAGCCGACGCCCGCCGAAATACTGAAGGGCAATCCGCGGAGCGCGATCGCAAAAATCCCTCCCGAAATGGAGATCGGAACGTTCAGAAAAATGAGCAGCGCGGGACCGATGCGTCCGAACGTCGCGAGCAAGAGCACCATGATGAGCAAGAGGACGATCGGCACGACGATCGTGAGCTGCTTACCTGCGTGTTCGAGGCGTTCGTACTCGCCTGCCCATTGCAGAGAGAACCCCGTCGGCAACTTCAGATCGCGATCCATGACGACTTTGGCCTCTTCGACGAAAGAGGCGATGTCGCGTCCACGAACGTTGGCCTCGACGCTCACACGGCGTGCGAGTCGTTCGCGGCTTATTTGAGCAGGGGAGGGGCGCTGTTCGAACGTCGCAATCTGCCCGAGTGGAACCACGGCCTCGGAGTTGGTCCGCACGGGAAGTCCCGCGATTGTCTCGGCGCTTTTGCGTGCTTCGTCGTTCCAACGAACTTGAATCGGAAATCGCACCGGCCCGTCGTTCACTTGCCCGATCTCGATGCCCGAGAGCGCAGCCACGGCGTCGAGGGCGGGCTTCGCAGAAATTCCATAACGACCGAGGCGGACGCGGTCGGGCACGATGCTGAGCTCGTTCGTGCCCGCGATTTGTTCGAGTCGAACGTCGCGCGCGCCGTCGATCTTCTTCACGAGCTGAATGACGCGGTCACCCACCTGTTTCAACTGAACGAGGTCGTGGCCGTAAATTTGAATGGCGAGATCGCTTCGGAAGCCTGCCAACAGATCGTTCGTGTTCATCTCGATCGGCTGCGAGAACGCGACTCCCATTCCCGGGACTTCCGCGTCGATCGCGCGCTGCATGACCTCCGCGAGCTCCTCGCGATCGTGTGCGGTCGTCCACTCCTCCTTGCGGCGAAGCATCACGTAAACGTCGCTCATGTTGATGCCCATGGGATCGATGGCGACCTCGGCGCGACCCGTTCGCGTGACGACGCGTGTCACCTCGGGAAAACGCTTGAGCACGCGCTCGAGCTGACGGCACATCGTGAGAGATTGACCGAGCGAGGCGGAGGGGAGGCGTACCGTGGCGAGCACGAATGTCCCCTCGTCGAGCTTCGGCAAAAATTCGCGGCCGAGCGTGAAAAATACGCCGATGCTGGCGGCAAAGATGCCGACTGCAAGCGCCGCGAGGAGGCGCGGTGCCTTCATCGCACGGAGCAGGAGCGGATCGTAAACGCCCTGAACTTTGTGGATGAACCAGCTCTCCTTGTCGCTCGTGTCTTTCGACAGGACCCACGAGGCGAGTGCGGGAACGAGGGTGAGCGAAAGAACGAAAGAGACGGCGAGCGCGAAGAGAACGGTCAGTGCCATCGGACGGAACGTGCGACCTTCGACGCTTCCCAAGGCCAAAATCGGTACGTACACGAGGGCGATGATCAACTCTCCGAAAGCGGTCGCTCCGCGTACCTCGAGAGATGCGTGAAGCACGGTGTCGCTCCGCTCCTCGTCGTCGAGAGGACGCCCGAGCTCTACCTTTTTTTCTGCCAATCGCCGAATCGCATTCTCGACGATGATGATCGAGCCGTCGACCACCAGCCCGAAATCGATGGCGCCGAGACTGATGAGATTTCCCGAGACCCCGCCGACCCACATGCCGACGAACACGCCGAGGAGGGCGAGGGGGATGGACATCGCGACGACGAAGCCCGCACGAATGTTCGCGAGCGTGAGAAAAAGAACGAGCAGCACGAGGACGCTCGCCTCGACGAGGTTTTTGGCGACCGTGCCGACGGTCTTTCGCACGAGCTCCGTGCGGTCGTAATAGATGTCGATCTTCATCCCCTCTGGAAGCGACTTCTGCACGTCCAAAAGAGCACTCTTGGCCGCTTCGACGACCGCGCCCGAGTTCGCGCCGCGCAGCATCATGACGACACCGACGACCGCCTCGTCTTCGCGCCCATCCGTCGTCACGGCGCCATAGCGCACCTTTGGCGCAAGTCGCACTTCGGCGACGTCCCGAACGTAGACCGGCGTCTTGCCCGGTTGGGCCATGACGATGAGCGCGGCGAGATCCTCTTTCGTCATCACGCGTGCCGCGCCGCGCACGTTCACGTTCTCCTGCCCCTCGACGATGTACGCACCGCCGGCGATGGCGAGATTGGCGCGCAGCGAATCGGCGACCTCACTCGCGCCGAGGTTGTGAGCGAGGAGCCGTTGCGGATTGAGCGTCACTTCAAGCGTCTTCGCTTCACCACCGAACGTGTTGACGTCGACGACGCCCGGTACGAGGCGAAGACGTGGCGCAATCAGTGCGTCCAACGCCTGGCGTCGTTCCATCAAAGGAACACCGGTGCCCGTCACCTCGAAGTGAAGCACCTCGCCGAGCCCACTCGACATCGGACCCATCGATGGCGACCCGATCTCCGAAGCGATGTTCGAGCGCGCTTCGGTGAGACGCTCGTCGACGAGCGCGCGCGCACGGTAGATATCCATGTGCTCTTCGAACGCGATCGTCACGACCGAGATGCCGGCGCGCGAGATGCTGCGGATCTCTTCGGTGCTCGGAATGCCTGCGAGGCTGCGTTCGACCGGAGTCGTAACGAGCGTTTCGACGTCGACCGGCCCGAGAGAAGGGGCGGCAGTGATGACCTGAACTTGAACGTTCGTGACGTCGGGCACGGCGTCGAGGGGAACCTTCGAGAACGCCGTGACGCCGATCAGCGAAAAGACGAGCGTGAGGACGACGACGAGAGCCCGCTCGCGAATCGAAAAAGCGAGGAGCCGTTCGATCAATCGTTCGACCCCATTTGTGACTTCAAAATCTCGGCTTTCAGAATGAACGAGCCCTCGCTGACGATGGGCTCGCCTTCGGCAAGGCCGCGGCGAATCTCGACTTCCGACTCGACCTCTTCACCGCGCTCGACCGCGCGCGCCTCGAACTTTCCGTGAGACTTTTCGACGAAGACGAAGGGCTGGCCGTCGATGAGCTGCAGGGCGGCGCGTGGAACGGTCACCATCGAGCCTGCGTCGTCCGCAGACTGTCCGAGAATTCGCGCCGTCGCCGTCATTCCTGGGCGAAGTACGCGATCGCCATTGGGAAGAACGATGCGCGCTTCTAGTGCTTTACGCTCGGGATCGATCATCGTCGAGACCTGCTCGACCTTTCCGGCGAAGACGCGATTCGGATATGCGACCGTCGTCACGCGCGCTTCGTCGCCTACGTGAATCTTCGAGACGTCGCGCTCGTAGATGTCGACGCCGAGCCATACGCCGTCGATGTCACCGACGACCACCAATGTATCGCTCGGAGAAACGGGCTGTCCGACGCGGGCCTTCACCTCGAGCACGGTCCCGCCGAGCGGTGTTTGCAATGGAATCGAGGAGGCCTTGCCGCCGCTCGCTCCGAGGATTCGCAGGCGTTCTTCGGCGGCGCGCAGGCCGAATTCGGCGACGCTCTTGTCGGTCTCGACGGTCATCATCGAGCGTTCCGAGGACGCACCGCCGTCGAAGAGGCGTCTCTCTCGTGCGAGCTCGGCGTCGGATTGCTGGAAGCGCGATCGCGCCGAAAGGATCTCTGCACGAGCACGCCCCACGTCCGCGCTCTCGAGAATGAGCAACGAGGCTCCGCGATCGACGTGCTGGCCGACCGTGACCAACACTTCGCCGATGCGCCCGCCGATGCTCGGGCCGATGCGCGCGACGCGATTCGGCATGAAGTCGATGGTGCCTGCTGCGCTGATGCTCGATCTTCGCAGCGAAGATTTGGATCGCTCGATCTTCAGCGCTGCCGCGGCGAGCGCTTTCTCCTGAAGGACGAGATCGATTCCCTCCTCTTTTTCCGCGGGCTTCTCGCTCTTTTCTCCGTTGCCCTTGTCCTTACAAGAAAGGACGCTCGCGAAGATGCAGAGCGCGCACAGGGCATTCCTTCGAAGTGTTGCGAGGTGCATGTTTTTGATCGCTTCGCGACTAGCCTTCGAGAACCGAGGTGCGGGTGACTTACGAGGACGAAAGGATTGCAGAATTTTCAACGCAGGGCCGAGAAAACGGGGTATCCGGAGGATCATGCGCCGTCGTCGATTTCCACTGAACGCGCTCGAAGCGCTGGCAATCGTCGTGACGCTGATCGTGTTCGTGATGCTTCTTGCTGGGAAAGTGAGCGCTCAGGACCGCCGCCCTGAAGGCATTTCCAGCGCGACTCCCAAGACGATTGCTTCGGCATCCACTTCGATAAGGCCGCCGCCGCCCGCGAGCAGCGCGAGTTCCGTCGCCTCTGCGGCACCGGCATCGTCCGTCGCCTCGGTGGTGCAAGCGCTCGACTACGCCGTCACGCAGACCGACGAAGACATTCCGAAGGATCTGAGCGACGAAGAGAAGGTCTCCATCGGCACCGGCAAAGTGCCCATCCATCGCGAAGGCGCCTTTCGCTCACCCTTTGCGCACCCGCGCTTCGGTGGACCTTCGCACGTGAAGGTCGGTCTCGTGATCGACGAGCTCCGCGATTACGACATTCGCAACGGCACGTTCGATGCCGAGTTCTTCCTTTCGCTGACGAGCGACAAAGACATGCCGTCGATGAGCCCGTATTTCACGAACGGCCGCGAGATCAACGAGACCGTCCTCGTCGACACCCCGACCTTCAAGTTCTACCGGTATTCGGGGAAGTTCTCGAGCGAGGTCGATCTTCGGCAATACCCGTTCGATTCGCAAAACCTCACGATTGCGATGGAAGACAAAGCTGCAGGCGTCGACCAGGTCATCTTCGAAGCCGATCCGAGCCGCACGTCGCTCAACTCGGAGTTTCGGATCGCGAGCTTTGCCGTCGGTGCCCTCGGCGCGCGCGCGTACAACCACCGCTATCCGCCGCGCTTCGATCGCGATGACCTCTACATCTCGCGCTACAAATTCGTGCTTGGTATCGATCGCTTCGCGACGTCGGCGGCCTTCAGCGTCTACGTGCCGGCGCTCATCATCGTCCTCATCTCGCTCATCGGCATGTGGATCCCCCCGCGCGGCCTCATGGACGTGCGAAGTGCCGCCGGCGCACCGATGCTCGCAGCTGCCGTGCTCTTCCACTACTCGCTCACGCAGTCCCTCCCGGCGACGGGATACCTCACGCGCGCCGACAAGCTGATGGTCGGCGTCTATCTCTCGTTGCTCCTCAACATGCTCTCGACATGGGCTTTCT
>JAHFDV010000149.1:6089-11593 GCA_023248815.1 Myxococcales bacterium | reverse complement strand
ACGCGGCGACGCTCGCAGTCGGTGGATCCATTCTCGCCAACGGCGGCAACGGTGGAACCGACGGCAATGGCAACTGCGGCGCGGGCGGTGGCGGATCGGGCGGCAGTATTTGGCTTCAAGCGCCCGTCGTGACCGTCGCGGGAACCATCTACGCAAAGGGTGGGACGGGGGGATCTTCCACCTACGCGTCCGTCGGCGGCGCGGGCTCCGATGGTCGCATTCGCATCGACAGCGGCACGGCCGTCAGTAGCGGCGTCGCTCCGGCGCCTGGTTACACGGGCAGCATCGCGCACCTCACGAGCGGCACCGTCGCATCGCCCTCGATCGCTCCGAGTCTTTGCGCATGGGGAACGCTCTCCTTCAACAGCACGATCCCCTCGAATCAGACGACGCTCACCGTCGACGTGCTCGACAGCGCAGGAAATCTTCTTGCGACCAACGTCAGCTCGGGCACGAATCTCGGCGCGCTCTCGGCCATCAGCGGAAAGTCGGCGCTCAAGCTTCGCGCCAATCTTGGAACGAGCGCGACCACGTCCACGCCTGCGCTCCTCGATTGGACGCTCGCCTACACGAGCTACTGACCTGAAAAGCTGCACAGCTACACGCTGACGCAGTCCGCACGAATGGAAACGGCGCCCGCACTTCCGCGAGCGCCGTTTTTTCATGTTCCAGCAGCGGTCTTGTAGCGAGCGGTTCGTCCGCCGTGCGCGTCGACCCCCGACGCTCGCGGAAGATCGACCTCGTTGCTGAACTCGGCGGCCACGGAAACCCCGACCGCAACTCCGAGAGGCGACGTCAAGATCGCAGCGGCTCGCGTCTGACGCTCAATCGGTCCAGGTGATGATCACGCGGGGGTCGAGCGCGTACCCGGAGTCGTCGCGAACGAGAAGCTCGCCGAGAAAGTTCTTCCGCAAGAACGACATCGCGACGTGGACGCGATTGCGCATCCCTGCGGGGTCGAGAGCGTCTCCGGGCCACGCGATCGAAAAGGCCCTCGGCAGCGAGAGAGAAACCTGCTGGCGCTGCGCGAGGGTCAAGAGGATGCGAAACGCCGCCGCGGGAAAGTGATCGATCGTCGTCTTGCCTAGACGCGCGCGGCGCAGCCTCGGGTCGTAAGGCAGCTCGAGAACGATGTTGTCCTTCTCTGAAGAGGGGTTTTTGAAACCGAAGGCCTCGAGCCGTGAGACGGAAGCCATGAAGCAGATTCGTACGTCGACGCACTTTTGATACCAGGTTGCGCCGCGATCGTCGGGCGCAAACAGAATTCTGAGCGACGTCTCGACGCGCTCCCTTCGCACTAGCGTGGGCACGTGCTCGAACCGCATGAGCTCGTAGCGCAGGAGCACCGCGCGGGCCGCCGCGCCCATGGTGTCGTGAATTTCTTCGCCGCGCACCGTGCGGGCAACTTCTTCTGCGGCTTCGTGTCGTCCTTCCTTCTCGAGCACGATGGCCCGAAAGATTCGAACCTCGGTGAGCGCTTCGATCGAAGGAGACGCCGCGCGCGCGCGATCGAGATCCGGGCCGATCTCGTGGAGGTCTTCGCGAATCAGATGAAGGCGTGGTTTCTCGCGCAAGATTTCGGCCGCGAGCCTCACTCCTCCTCCGCGAAGTGCCACCTCGTATCCGCGCTCGATTGCCTCTTCCGCTTCGCTGAACTTCTCCTGCAATGCGAGCACGGCGCCGAGGATGACCCACATCGCGGCGTTCGCAGTCGAGGGGGAGCACCGATCGTCGATGCCCTCGCGTGCAACCTTCGCGGCTCGATCGAGCTTGCCGCGATCGGCGAGAACTGCGCCGTAGAGCATGGGATAGCGCGAGAGTGACCAACTGAAGCTCTCGGTTCGCGCGAGCGCATACCCTGCCTCGACGACACGCAGCGACTCGGCAATGAAACCTCGCTGCCTGGTGGCGAAGCCGAGCACGAAGGCGGCCTCGCACTCGAGGGACTTTTCGCCGAGCTCACGCGCGAGCTCGAGAGCCTCGAGCGCGAGAGCGTACGCTGCTTCGTTGTCGCTTCGATTCGAGTCGATGCTGGCGAGCGTCACCAGGCTCGCGGCCCGCGGCGCATCGTGCAATGGGCACAGGGCGAGCGCTGCTTGAGCCGATGCAAGCGCCATGTCGAGGTCGAAGAAGCTTCGTTCGACGCGTGCGCGCGTGCGCAACCAGGACGCTTTGGCGTCGCCGGGAAGCACGTCGAACACGTCCATGGGCGCGTCCCCCGTGAAAAGCGCGAGATACGAAGAGCTCGATCCTCCCACGGTTGCGAGACGACCCAGGGCCTCCTGCGCGCGAAAGACGTCCATGGGCACGGGCACGAGCCCGAACGGCGGCTCGACGATTTGTACGAGGTCCGCACGCCAGCGCTCGAGCACGAAGACGGACTCCGCGCGCGTCGTGCCGAAAAACGGCATGAGCTCACGACTCGACCGTGAGAGGACGAGCTCCGTGTAGCTCCGAAACGCCGCCTCGCGCTCACCGACTTCGACCTTGCGTCGGACGAACTCGCGAATCGGAACGAGTAGTCGGAACGCGCCGGTTCGTTCGGTGGAGACGACGACGAAGCTCCTCTCGATGAGCCGCTCCAGTCGCTCTTCGACGTCCGCAAACTCGCTGGAGAACGCGACGACGGCGTCGTCGAACGTGAAAGTGCTCGCGAAGAGCGACACGCAAAGGAGCGCTCGCTGATCGGTCTCCGTGAGAAAGCGCCACGACCAATCGATCGATTCGTCCATCGTGCGGTGGCGTGCGGGGCGAGATCCAGATTCGTTCGCGACGTCGAGGAGCCGCTCGTCGAGCTGGTTCGCGGTGATCGCCGCGCCCACGTTGGCGATCTGAATTGCCGCAAGCTCGAGCGCCAGCGGGATGCCGTCGGTGGCAGTGGCGATCTTCGAGTAGAGGGCGAGTGCCCGCGCGTCCGCTAGTTGTTCGGCCGTAGGAGCCTCTCCACGAAGAAGCAGGCGAATCGAAGGAGACGTCCAGTCTGCAGCAACGGTGAGTGGCTCGAGTACGAGCTTCTCCTCGAGCGGAAAGCCAGTCGAGACGCGCGAGGTCAACATGACGTGCGGCGCGAGCTCGAGCAAGCGATGAAGTGTCAGAATCTCGTCGCCGAGCTGCTCGATGTTGTCGATGGCAAGCAGCTCGAGCTTGCGGGTCGCGAAGGCCTGTTTCAGGCCGAGAACCGTCGCGCGTTCGTCGGGCGCGAGGCTCGCCGCTTCGCCGATCGCGGAAAGAACGTGGTCGAAGGAAGTGGCGCTCGAGACATCGACGAAGAGCGATGCCTTGGTGCGTGCGAACTCGTGTGCGAGCGCCGTCTTTCCGAGCCCACCATGCCCAGTGATGACGAGCGGCCCCGAAGGCTCGGCGAACCACGCTTCGAGAAGCGCCAGCTCTTGCTCGCGGCCGATGAGTGGATTCGGTTCGCGACGCGAAGAAGAGTCGATCCTCGGGCCTCGCGCTGCGACGGCGTCGGCGTGCTCCACGAGGCGGTCGTTCTCGACACGATAGCGCTCTCCCGGCCTTCGCAGATCGTCGGCCTCTCGAGGTCGAAAGAGCTGCTCGGAGAGCCATGCAGAGTGGCTCAGGCTCGCGCGACTGCTTTGACTGATTGCGCTCATCGACTGATTCGGGAGGTCTGGGTGACTGCCGAGGCAGAGCGCCGCCGAGTTTTTCGCTGCGAGAGGACGGCTGAAAGGCCGAGGAGGACGAAAGCGATCGGCATCGGCGAGCTGTCCTTGCGCACGTTGGCCGCGCTGCAGCCGGAGCTAGGCCTCAGCTCGTCCGACGCCTCTTCGTCGTTCGTCGTCACGGTCGGATTCGGAGTCGGCGTTGGTGCGCCTGAATCGATCACCGTGGGCTCGCCGACGGCTGCCGTTCCGGTGTCGGGAGGGCCTGCATCGACGACGGGTTTTGGATCCTTGCAGGTTGCACCTTTCGCGAAGCCGCCAATGGGCGTTTTCAGAAGTCGCGCTTCTGTCATCGGACCGTATGCACCGTCCTCTGCGATCGGGTCTTGTGCGTTGTTGCGATTCCAAAGACGCTGGAAGGCTTGCACCGAGAGACCGCCGAGATTCACGGTGCCTCCCCCCTTGTAGTCGTAGTGATAGGGGTCGGTCGATCCGAACCATACCCAGCCGTTGCTCTCGAAGGCGTTGCGCCAGGCAGCGTTGTCTTGGACGTCGACCGCTGTACCCGTCTCGTGATTACTGTTTCCGGGCGAGGCCGCGCGAAGGATGTCGCATCGCTTCTGGAGGTACCATTGATAGAGCATCAGCTGCTCGGGAAGGGTGCGGATCGAAGAGTTGATCGTCAGCGTCGCTCCACCGCGCGCGGCGACGACCTTCTTCAGCGCGCTCGCGGCCGCGGCTTGAATGAAGGGCTGAACGCCGGGCTGAAGGACGAGGTTGGGAACCTTGTCGATCGACCCCATCGTGTTCGCACGGAGACACTCGATCTCTTCGAGCAATTGCTTCGAAAGATTCCCGAGGACGTTCGTCGAGCACGTCTGGCCGATGGCCGTTGCGACCGAGTCGTTCGCAGCAAGGGCGCTGGTGGTCACGTCGACGGGATCGAACTGAGGCGTATCGTGCTCATTCGAGCCATCGTTGCCCTCTCCGCACCCTGAAAGGGCGCATGCCGCGAGCCCGCAAGCCGCGATGGAGAGGGCGAGGGAGGTGATGGCGGCGAGTCCACGCATACGGCGGAGTCTCCCCACTTTTTAGGCGCGAGCAATGTCTCAGCAGTGCATGCTCACGCACGGCGCTCTTGGCCAGCCGCGCTTAACTCACGAAGGAACTTATTTCTACGCGCAGAAACAAGCGCTTAAAAACGCACCGGATCGCCTTCGATCCCCCGCACTTTGGACGCGCAGACGCGGCAAAGCCCGGCAATTGGAAAGCGCTCGAGCGATCTCCGTCGAATCGGGACTGCGCTTGAGCCTCGCTTCGTCAGGGGACTTCGGTCTCACGGGATCGCTCTCTGCCAAACCGTCGAGTGGCAAAGACATTCCGATCGGATTTTACAACATGTCGATTTCGTGTGCCGTGCTCGTTGGGTTCTGAGCGCCAAGACTGGCACCGCATCTCACGAAGGCGCCGCCGTGCGGATCGAACGGATTGATGCGAACATCGGACGAGACGACATGGGAAGGGATATCGGCTTTTTGATAGAGGCGCGGGACGCGGCGGGCGCATACCGCGCATTGCTGCCGAGCTTCGGGGAGCAGCTTCACGTCCACTCGCTCACGATCAACGCGACGGCGATCCCATTCGCATATTCGACAGAGCGTCGCTCCGAGATCTTCTTCATCCTGGAAGGCTTCGAGATGGAGGACGACGGAATGGAGGACGAGGAGTGGACACGTCTCGCTGGCGGCCGCGGAGTTCCGATCGATGCCTCGCAGGAAGCTAAAGACGCAATCCATGCTTCGAGCGACCCAGGCTATGGCCAGCCGGGGTGGGCGTCCGCCGATGACTTCGCCGCTTTTGACTTCGCACGAGGCTACCGCA
>JAHFDV010000149.1:0-6079 GCA_023248815.1 Myxococcales bacterium | reverse complement strand
CGAAGCCTACTCGGAGCACGCAGTGCATTGGCTGAGGGAGATGGAAGAGATGCTTGCGAAGCTAGGGAACGACGCGCGACTCCTGTTCTGGTGGTTCTGACAATCCGGCGTCGTTGTCGGCCACACGCCGGCTCCCGTGGTCGGGCCGCCCTAGTCGCGACCCATCTCCTGCTCGATGAGCAAGAGCGCCTTGCGCACTCGTTCTCTCCAACTAGATCTCGAAGCGCCTCATTGCTGCGGCGCTTCGAACTTCGTCACCCGAAATAGCTTCCCCCATCGAGCTCTTCGAGAAGACCCCGCTGACGAGGTTGCCACCCGAGCTCTTTGCGCGTGCGGGCACTCGAGGTCGGTCGGCTCGCACTCACGAATCGCGCCAGCACTCCGAAGTGGGCCGCAGCCTCCGCAGGCGACTGTGAGACGAGCGGGATGTCGAGCTTCCGCGCGATGACCGAAGCGATCTCTTTCACGGAGACGCCCTCCTCGGCGATCGCGTGATAGCGCGCGCCGGCTACGCCGCGCTCGATCGCGAGACGGTACGCCTCTGCCGCATCGCGAACGTGAACTACCGGCCAGCGCTGCGCCCCGTCGCCAACGTACGCAGAGATACGCTTCTCGCGTGCCAATGCGATGAGTGCGGGCAAGAAGTGGCGGTCGCCATCGCCATGCACGACACCGAGACGGAGAAGAGCGACTTTGGCTCCGTGAGTAGATGCGTCGTCGGCAGCGGCCTCCGTCACACGAGGATGTCCGCCCGTGGGTGCCACATCTTCTTCGGTTGCGGTGCCAGCGACGTCGAGCGCAAACGCGCCAGACGAGACGACGAGAAGGCGCTCGGTCCCCGCCACGGCGCTGCCGAGAGCTGCGATCGCGCGCCGGTCGATCTCGCCACCTTTCGCCCAGTCGGACAGATCGAGCTCGAACGCCGCATGAATCACGGCGTCGGCCGCGAGTGCGCCGCGACGAAGGCCTTCGAGATCCGTGAGGTCACCTGCGTGCACCTCGGCGCCCGCCGATCGCAGGCGCTGTGCGGATGCATCGGACCGGGCGAGCCCGAGCACGTGATGTCCACCGCGAATGAGCTCAGCTACGAGCTCGGCCCCGACGAATCCTGTTCCTCCGGTAACGAATATACGCATCGCGATCTCTCTTTCTTGTCGGCGGCTGCCGTCGACACGAACCTAGTGACCGCGATCGAGAGGTCCAAGTGGTAACTAGTAGTTACCATGTGAATGTGGTAACCCGAGAGATACCCGAATGGCGCTGAGAGTACGTAAAAACAAGGCGATTATCCCCCCTGCGTGCCCCATCGACGTCGGCGTGAAGCTCATTGCCGGTGCGTGGGCACCTCACGTGATCTGGTTTCTCAGTCAGCAGCCACGGCGCTTCGGTGAGCTTAGAAAAGACATTCCGCTTTTGTCCGCTCGCGTCTTGAGCGCCCGCCTTCGCGAGCTTCAAGCCCGTGGCGTCATCACGCGAACGCTTCTTTCGACGAGTCCGCCATCGGCCGAGTACGCGCTCACCGCGCTCGGCCGCGAGCTCTTGCCAGCACTCACGGCACTCGTTGGAGTCGCGTTGAAGATGCCGCCGACGCGTTCGAAGCGTACGGGGCGCTCGTCGTGACGTCGTCTGCGTCGTGCGGAGCTTCTGCAAGCAGGTAGGTCTCTGCGGCCAGACCTGGCAGAGTGGCGCGTATGTGCGGGATCGCCGGCGCCTTCGACATGCAATCACGTCGCGCCTTCGCGCCGCGCGCGCTTTCTTCGATGACGCGAGCGCTGACTCATCGTGGACCGGACGGCGAGGGCGCGCACGACGAAGCAGGACTCGCGCTGGCGACGCGGCGCTTGGCGATCGTCGATGTCGAGCATGGCGCTCAGCCGTTCACCAACGAAGAGGCAGACATCGAAGAGCTCGATGCTCTGATGCGGCGCGCGGTTCGGAGGCGGCTAAGAGCGGACGTTCCCGTTGGCGAAGGCGATTGGAGAGCACGGGCGGGGTGAGGAGTTCACGGAGCTCGTCTCACGGCGCAGCTCTCGCGAAGCTCTCTTCGGTCCACGCATCTATCGGCGCGCGGAACTTCGGTAGTTTCGCGGTGCCATCCCCGTGACGCGTTTGAACGCGTTGCTGAACGCGCTCTCCGACGTGTAGCCGACCGAGGTCGCGAGCTCGGCGATCGAGGTGTCGTCTTCTCGAAGCGCTCTTTGTGCGATGCGCATGCGCCATTCGGTCAAGTACGCGAGCGGTGCCGTTCCCACGACGGACTTGAAGTGCACGGCGAACCGCGTGCGTGACATCCCTGCCAGCTTCGCGAGATCGCCGAGGCCCACGTTGCAGCTGGGGTCGGCGTGCATTGCGCGGAGAGCATGCACGAGTCGATCATCGCCGAGTGCGCGCAGCCAGCCTCGTGGCGCGACGCTCGATCCTGCGAGGTGCGCGCGGAGAATCTTGACGAAGAAGAGCTGCGCGAGCTGAGCGGATGCGATGCTCGCTCCAGGTAGCGTCGAGGTTTGCTCCGCCACCAACTCTTCGACGAGCCACCGCAACGAGCTGGCCAGAGGAGACGAGGCGCGTACGAGAACGAGCGGGGGAAGTGCCTCGGTCAACAGAAACGCATTCGAGGGTTCGAGCGCGACGCGACCCGCGAGCCACGTACATCCGGAGCCGTCTCCAATCTTCGTGATCTCTCCCCAACGATCCACGAGGGCGAGCTTCGTCGGCCGCGCCTTCAAACTGCTACAAATGACGAAGCCTTTGCGACCGGCCAAGAGCCCAACGTCGCCCTGCTCGAGGCGCACGCCACGCTTTTGGCCGTCGAGTCGGAGCCAGCACCCCCCTTCGAGGATCGCCGCGAAGACGAGCTGGCCCGCCGCCGGAATGTGCAGCGACCAAGTGCCTCCCGCCGCGACGCCGCCCGACACGATGGACTTCGCTTCCGTCATCCGGAGAATGTCTGAAAATGGATCGCTCGACACAGGGCGACGATCGCTCAGATCACGTGCGGCGTCACGTTGGAACGCACACGCATGTTTTCGGTCCGTTTGCGCATTCACGGTTCCGCGCGTCCGACCTAACGTTGGTTCTCATGAAAACGATGTTGATCTATGGCGCGACCGGCAAGGCAGGACGTCTCGTGATGGGGCGTGCCCTAGACAAGGGCTGGGCGGTTACGGCGTTCGTCCGCAACCCCGACAAGATCCCGGAGGCGTTGCGTTCCAAGGTTACCGTGGTGAAGGGCGACTTGAGTGATCCCGCCGCAGTGTCGGCCGCCGTTCGATCGTCGCGACCGAATGCGATCGTGGATGCTTCGAGCGCCCTTCCGTTCGGTCACGCGAAAGGCCAGCCCGCGAACAATGCCGATCGCGCCATTCTCACCAAGGCGACCGTCGACGCGCTCGAAGCAGACGGCCGCCTTGCAGATTGCGTTTTGGTGATCGTCGGTGGACAGCTCGTGCCCGAGCCGGGCGGAACGATCGACAAGTGGTCGGTAGCAGCGCTCGCCTGGATTCTCCGCAACGTGGTGATGCCGAAGGTGTGGCGCGAGACCGAGACGCTACTTCGCTGGTGCTTCGAGGGAGCTCCGCCCGCATTTCGATTCATCTATGCGCGGATGGGTTCGATGGTCGAGGAACCGTCGCATGGCACGCTCCGCGCAGAGCCCACGCCCAAGAACATCCAACACGGTCGCGTGTCTTACTGCGATGTCGCCGATGCGCTCGTAGATCTCGCCGGCGACGAAGCGCGCACGTGGGAGCACAAGGCGCTCTTCTTCAACTACTCTGAGAAAGCTGCGTAGTGGAGGAGAGAGGAATGAGCCCCGAGATATTTCGAGCATTCGCACGATACAACCGCTGGATGAACGAGAAGATCTACCTCACGGCCGCCGAGCTTACGGACGACGAGCGCAAAAAAGATCGTGGCGCGTTCTTCAAATCAATCCACGCGACGCTGAATCACATTCTCGTCGTAGACCGCGTGTGGATGGGGCGACTCGGCGGAGTTCATTTGGAAGAAGGGGAGATGGGGCCGGGGGGCATCCGCTCTCTCGATCAGGAACTTCTCTCCAATTTCGAAGAGCTGCGTACTGAGCGTGCAAAAACGGACGCTGCGATCGACGCTTGGGCGCGTTCACTCAACGAAGAGCAAAGCGCGTCACTCTTCTCTTTCGTCCGCAATGGCGCGAAATCGGAGATCCCGGTTTGGTGGGCAGCAACCCAACTCTTCAATCATCAGACGCATCACCGCGGACAGGTGACGACGCTGCTCGTGCAGGCGGGAAAAGATCCGGGAGTGACGGATCTGATGGCGATGTTGCGAAGCGAGACGTCATAGGAAGAGCCATCGCTTCCCGTCCGTATGGGCGCCTCAGAACGCGCCGGCAGTGAGCCACGGAGATGACGTAAACGAAAAGTTCGTGAGCGTGCCGTCGTGCGCACCGGGGGTTTCGTCGTGCGCTTTCGCATCCGACCCTGTGCCGTCCAGCTTCCAGTAGCCTTGGAGTCCAGCGGTCGAGCCCGCGAGGTGTTGCTTGTAGTTTGCAAGAATGTCGGCAGCAGATCGTTCGACGCTCCACACGCGCACTTCGTCGATTGCGCCAGCGAGGCGGTAGATCGCGCTGTTGAAGGAGACATGCCCTGCGCCGATCTCGAAGCCGACATCGTTCGTGAACGTCGATTGCGTCGGGGTCGCCGCCCCGGCTGCGAGTGCGCCATCGACATAGAGATGCATTCCGCCGGAACCAACCGTTCCCGCGGCGTGATGCCACTCGCCGTCGCTGTACGTCGTCGCCGTCGTGCAAACTTGGACGGGAGGACCGTAGACGTAGAAGCAAACTTTGCCGGCGTTGAGGCTGAGCATGCGGTCGGCCCCCGATCCGTAGACTTCGAAGAGGCCCGCCGTCAGCGTCTTTCCCTTGAACCAGAGCTCTGCAGTGAACGCGCCCTCGTTCGCTCCGCCCGTCGCGGCGGGGAGGATGACATGGTCGTCGGCGCCGTCGAAGGTCAGCGCGCCACTCGGCGGCCCTGCGTCGACTCCAACGTCCGAGCTCGAATCTGTCCCGCTGTCTTCGACGGACGAATCCTCTTGGTTGCCGGCGTCGACGGCCACACTCGAATCTTGCGTGGACGCGTCTCCGCCGATGGCGGCATCCGATGCCTCATTGTCGATTTTGCCATCCGAGCAACCATGCAGGACGGCGACGAGAACGAGCGAAAGCGAGGGGAAGATGATGGTCGCGCGTGACATGGGGCGCAGATAGCCATGGCACGGGACCAAGTTCAAGGCGAGAGGCTGCCAGGTGACCTCCGATCGGCGTTCTTGATGAACGAGGCTTCGTCCATGAAAGACGCGATTCATCCGATGCGCGTCGCCATTTCATGGCGTTACGTCGAGTTCGTCGTGGCGCGAAGATTGCGTACTGCCGAGAGCGCTCCCCCGTTCGGGGCGCCCCTGAAAGGACTTCGAATGCGCAACCTTTTCCTCGCGAGCTCGGTGGTGGCCTTGGGACTGACACTCGCCGCGTGCACGGCCGACCCGAACGACGACGGCGATGAAGAGATGGAGTCCACCGACACTGCGGCGGCTTCGAACTGCACGGTGAAGCTGAAGAGCAGCATCGTCGCAACGACGGGCGCGCAGGATGGAAACCCTGCGATTCAGGCCGTCGATGGGAACCTCGCGACGCGTTGGTCGAACAACGGACAAGGCTCTTTCGTCACGGCGGATCTCGGCGCCGTCAAAGATTTCTGCGGCGTTTCGATCGCCTGGTATCAGGGGACGACACGCGTTTCGAAATTCGTTCTCGCGACATCGACCGACAACAAGACCTTCACGAACGTCTTCAGCGGTTCGAGCACGGGCAGGAGCGATGGCCCCGAGACGACGAACGTGGCGACGACCAAGGCTCGCTATGTGCGTCTCGTCGTCAATGGCAACAGCGTCAACGATTGGGCGAGTGTTTCCGAAATCGCGTTCACGGGTACGAGCGGTGTCTTCGTCCACCCTGGAATTCAGATCGACAAAGCACAGCTCGATCTCGTGAAGAACAAACTCGCTGGAAATGCAGAGCCCTGGAAGAGCGAATACA
>JAHFDV010000148.1 GCA_023248815.1 Myxococcales bacterium | reverse complement strand
ATAAAACGATGTGACGGCGCTGATTCGTCGCCCCCACTTCGTTTGAGGGGCGATCGAATCAGCTTCTTAGCCCATCGTGTTCGTGGGCATCGCTTTGTTGCTGGCGGCTGACGCCGCGGGTTGCCGCACGATAAAACGATGTGACAGCTTCTTAGCCCATCGTGTTCGTGGGCATCGCTTTGTTGCTGGCGGCTGACGCCGCGGGTTGCCGCACGATAAAACGATGTGACGGCGCTGATTCGTCGCCCCCACTTCGTTTGAGGGGCGATCGAATCAGCTTCTTAGCCCATCGTGTTCGTGGGCATCGCTTTGTTGCTGGCGGCTGACGCCGCGGGTGCCACACGACGCCAGTGTTCGGCGAGAACGTAATTCATCGCACACGTGTAGGATGCACGCTATGTCTGCCGACGCGTTCGCTGTAAGGCGAGACGCCCAAAGCGGAGCGCGGCGGCGACCGTGCAAGGCCCGGTGGACCCAACCGGAGGCGCGCAAGCAAACGCCCAAGCGAGGATGCGATGCGGCCTGCGCCCGCATCGCGGCTCCCGCGCCGTAGGGCAGGCGGCTCCGCCGGGCCGCCGCGCGGGCGTCGCGGCGTTCCGCGCTCGTCTCCATCGACGCCTAGAGCGAAGCCGGGACGCCACGCACTGAGCCATCTAGATGCAGGCATCATGCACATATCCAACGCAGGAGACGCTGCGCGAAACGGCGACCGTGCAAGGCCCGGTGGACCCAACCGGAGGCGCGCACGTAAACCCATAAGCAAGCTGAGATGCGGCCTGCGCCCGCATCGCGGCTCCCGCGCCGTAGGGCAGGCGGCTCCGCCGGGCCGCCGCGCGGGCGTCGCGGCGTTCCGCGCTCGTCTCCATCGACGCCTCTCGCCGCCCTCCCCCAAACGCGCGTTTCTTGCTGAACGCGCGCATCTTTCGCATAGACTCCGCGCCTTCCGATGAGTCCCCTAGTTGAGCACTACAAGAAGGCCAACGCATGGCTCGAGCGCGCGCTCTGGCGGATCGACCCCTGCGACGATCCCGAGGCGGAGAAGCTCTCGCCGTGGGCACTGATCACGTTCTTCATCGCGCTTACGATCAGCCTTTCGATCTACTGGAAATTCAAGTTCCAGCCGATGCAAGACGTGGGGCACCACGTGGCGCACAGCGCGATCGTCGCAGACTTTTCGCGGCCGGGGTCGCTCTATCCTTCGCTCTACTTTCCGCCGGACCCGCTGCTTGCGAACTCGTTCCTCTATACGGTCGCGGGCTACCTGGGAAAGCTCACGGGCGTCACGTTCGCGTTCCGCTTGTGCATGTCGTTTTATCTCGCTGGCGTACCCCTCGCGAATCTCTACGCGCTTCGCGTGTTCGGGCGGTCGGCGTGGCCGGCGATTCTCGCGGTCCCGCTCGTCTATGGAATGAATTGGTTTGCGGGATTCGCGAACCTGCTCTTCGCAGGTCCCTTCCTCGTCATCTCGATCCCGCTGTTTTACCGGGCGATCACGAAGCCGACGCCGGTCCGTACGCTCGTTGCTTCGTTCACCATCGCCTGCACGTTCCTCTCGCACGCACACGTGTTCCTTTGGCTCGGCGCGCTCACGATGACGATCACGTTCATCGTCGCGATGCAGGTCGTGCTTCGTTCCCTTCGACATCGCGAGGGAACGCCGCGCGTGCTGGGCGGTACGCTGCGTGACGGGACGCGAGAAGCGATCGCGCGGGTCTCGAATGCGATCGGCGCGAATCTTCGCGTGGGCATTCTCGCGCTCCTCGCGGTCATTCCAGCGATGGGGCTTTTCTCGCGTTGGTACAAGTTCGCGTTCGGCGAGGCGCGTACGCAAGGGGCGGTGACCGCGGTGACGTCTGGTTGGGACAATCACTATGGCGCGCACTTTCACACGACCGACGGGCTCTTCTACAACATCTACACCTACTGCCTGAAGCTCTTTACGGACGACGCGGACCTGCTCTTTTACGTGAAGGTCATGCTCGTCTGCGGTGTCGCCGTCACGGCCGCGCGCAGGCAGAAGTGGACCACGCCGCCGATTCTCGAGCTGATGTTCTTGATGACGTTTGGCTCGTATTTTTACCTACCCGAATCGATCGACACGAATCCTGTCGTCGGTTCTCGGCAGATGGCGATGAGCTTCTGGTTTGCCGCCGTCTTCGCGACTCCCGTCCTTCCGAGCGTGTCGCGCATTCTCCGCGGCATCGTGATCGCCGGCATCGTCATCGTGAGCTTTTCGTTCCTCTCGGTTTACAAAGAGAAGGTCGTCGACTTCCAGAAGAAGGAAGTCGACGGACTCGAATACGTGCTCGATGGAATGCCGTATCGAAAGACGCTCGCGTACGTGAAGATCTTTCCTGATACGAGCACGGTCTTCACGTGGAAGCCCAACTGGCACGTCGAAAAGTACTACATGGCCGACAAGTTCGGTCAGTGCCCCGACAACCCGGCCATCGTGTCGACGAGCTCCATTCGTTACCTGCCGACGGTCGACCCGCATCGCTTGGACTTCAATCGTCCGAACTGGCCGATGTCCGACATCTGGAAGTACTACGACGGCATTCTCGTTCGAGGCTGGATTCCCACTCCCGAGCAACTCGAAGCGGCCAAAGAAAAGGGCGTGCTCATTCGCAAGCAGGGGCAGTGGCAGCTCTGGCGCGCAAAAGGTCCGTGGCAAGAGACCGGCGACGGAATGCCGCCTCATCTCCCGTGACGCGGCCCTGCCGTGACTCAAACTGGCAGGCTATGACAGCGAAGCCAGAGGACATAATTTCGCGCGCGTAGCGTTCTTCGCATTTCCAGGCGAGAAAACGCGGGAAAGTATCGCGGCACGTATGTTGCGATGTCTCGTTGCGGCGGAGGAACCATGACTCGAATGTCACTCGGCAGAAATGCCCTCATCACTTTTTTCGTAGGCATGCTCGGCGCTGGATGCGGCTCGAGCGACTCGGACTTTGCCAGCGCGCCTTCGTTCAATGGCGACAACTCGGAGAGCCCTGCGGCCCCGGGAGCGGATACGCCCCCCGGTGAAGAGCAAGAGATCGAGTCCTTCTACGAGGCTCCCGTCGCCACGAGTCGATTCGTGTGGATCGCGAATCCGACGAGCGGACGTGTTGCCTATGTCGATGCATCGACGCTCCAGGTGAAGACCGTGGATGCCGGCAACGCGCCGACCTACCTCGCGGGACTGCCCGGGCAAACGGACGACGCCGCGATCGTGCTGAACGTTCTGTCGGAAGACGCGACGCTTCTTCGTATCGTGAACGGCGCCTTCACCTCGCAGACGTTCAAGACCGCCGCAAAGACGAACAGCTGGGCCATTTCGAAAGATGGAAAGTTCGCGATCGCGTGGGGAGACGCGCGCAAGGCGGATAGCGCTCCCAAGACCGAAGGTTTCCAAGATCTCACGATCCTCGATCTCGTGAAGGGAACCTCGACCTCGCTCGCCGTCGGATATCGCCCCGTTGCGATTTCGTTCTCGGCGACGGACGCGAAGGCCTACGCCGTCACTCAAGACGGAATCGCCGTGATCGATCTCACGGCGGCGGCACCCAAGGTCGACAAGAACATCGCGATCTCGGCCACGCCGACGGAAGACCCCGGCACGCGCGACGTGTCGATCACGCCCGACGGAACGCTCGCCCTCGTGCGACGTGATGGCGTCGCAACGATATCCGTCGTCTCACTCGACACGGGAACGCGCACGGAAGTCACGCTCAGCGGCGCGGTCACTGATTTGGATCTCACACCTCTTGGCGACCGAGCCGTTGCCGTGGTCCGCAGTACCAGCGAGGTCGCGATTCTGCCCGTCCCCGCAATTGCGCAGGATCCACTCACATTCGGCAAAGTGACGATCACCGGCGAGACCATCGGATCTGTCTCACTTTCGAGCGACGGCAGTTCGGGCCTTCTCTATACGAATGCATCGGCCGTCGAGCGACTCACCTTGCTCTCGCTCTCCAGCCCCGGAACGTTCCGAACGGTACGGGTTTATGCGCCTGTTCTCAGCGTCCACACGACGCCCGATGGTGCGCATGCCACCGTCCTTCACGCCACGTCCGAGAGCGAATCGGCCTTCAGCCTCTTGCCGCTCGCCGCGGCGCTTCCCGCGCGCATCGTCGCGACGACCGCCCCGCCGTATGCCGTTGCGCTCGCAAATGATCGCGTCGTCGTCGCCGAACGAAGCGATTCGAAGAAGATCTACGGCGTCGACATCGCCAAGTTGCCGGAGCTCACGTCGACCCACTACGACCTCGCGAGCCCCCCGCTAAGCGCCGGAATCGTGCCGAGTGTGCGTCGCGCTTACGTCGCGCAGCGCCATCCAGAAGGCCGCATCACATTCGTGCACCTCGATACGGGGGTCGCGAGCACGTTGACCGGATTCGAGCTCGGCGCACGCGTCGTCGACGGGAGCAAACCATGAAGCCGAATACCTCTGCCTTGCTCACATTGATCGCGGCATCGATGTTCGGCGCGCTCGCCTGCAACGATCGCGCTGAAGTGTTCGATCAAGAGCCGGTTGCGTCTTCGCCGGTGCTCGCATTGAAAAACGAAATCGTGATCGTCGATTCGAGCGCGAATCGCGGCGTGATTCTCGCCCCTCACGCGGGACAAGATCTCGAACGCATCTCGCTTCCCATCGGACACGGCGTCGTCGGTACGGCGACCGCCGCCGACGGAAAGCGTGCCTTCATTCTTTCGGCGGGCGACGTTCCGCGCACGAAAGAGAAGAACGAGAAGCCCGCTCTCACGATCATCGAAAATAACGCGGCACGCCGCATCGAAATCGAGTCGCCACATACGGGCATCGCGATCGATCCGCTGGGGAGATACGTTGCGGTCTTCGCTTCCGGACAGGCTCGCGCGCAGTCGACCTTTCTCGAGAACCCGAACGAGATCGTTCTCGTCGATCTCGAGGCGCCAGGCGCGCCGAAAGTAACTTATCGAACGTTGCGAAGCTTCGGTGGAAGCCCCGCGCGCGTCACGTTCTCTCCCGTGCTCGCGCTGCCCACGGCACCGCGTCGCCTTCTCGTCGTCGAAACCGAGCAAGACGTGACGCTTCTCGACTTGGACCACGCAGGAGACTCGGTACAGATTCCCGAGATTACGGTGCGCCTCACGAGTGGCTCTTCGACGACGCCGCTCGTTCCCGCGGAAGTGATCTTCGACGACGGCGACGCTGCGAGCACCGTCGACGCGCGCATTGCCGTGCGTCTCAAGAACGATTCGAACGTCGTCACGTTGACGCTCGGTCCGAGCGAAGCGGGCTCACCGAACGACTTTCGACCCACGGTGAACCTCACCGACGTCGGTGGGGTCGCGACGGACATCGCATTCGTTCGAACCGATGCCGGGCTGAGACTCGCGGCTCTCGTGCCGCAAACGAAAAGTGCCGTCCTCGTCGAACCGAACGCAGGATCGACCGTCAAAGTGGAGTTGCCAGCGCCTTACGCGGCTCTCTCGTCGATCACGAGCGCCGTTCCATCCGCAGAGGGCGACGTCGTGCTGCTCTATTCGGGATCGAACGCGTCCGTTGCCTTCTGGTCGCTCGGGCACGTCGTCGGCCAACCCTATCGAAGCCTCGAAGTGGTTTCGCTTCCTGGATCTGCGGTTTCGGGTGTCCTCGACGTACCTGCGCCGCACGCGACGCTCAAAGTTCTCCAGGCCGGCTCTTCTTTCTTCGTTCTCGATCTCGTTGCGCGCACGGCTTCGCCTCTCGTCGCCTATGGCGTCCCTTCGATTCATATCGCTCCCGACGGAAATCGTCTTTGGGCATTCGGTGCCCGCACGAGCGATCTCGCGGTCGTCTCCTTCGACACGCTCGCGCCGAAATCATTGCCGCTCGATCACGCGATCACTTCCGTTTTCGATCTCGAACGCGAGGGAGGACGATCACTCGTCGCTCTCGATGCCGAAGGGAATTACACGGCGACCGTCATCGACGCCAACGCGCCCGACACACTGCTTTCACACACGTATTCCAGCCTTCTTCTCGAGGGACTTCCATGAGCACCAAGATTCTCGCTCTCGCCGTTCCGTTCGCACTTCTCTCCTTCTCTTCGACGCGCGCCCTCGCCGACTACGAAGAGATCGCGCCTTCGAATCCGTATCCTGCTCCGAGTGCGGCGCCGGAGCGCCTCAGGTTCTCTGCGGGAGTCCGGGTCAGCGCTCAATCCGACGAGCGTTACAACGAGATCGTCGACAGCAACGTGCTCGCGCAATTCTCACTCGGTGCGAGCTATACGCTCATCACGAAAAATTCGTGGCAGCTCGCGGCCGGGCTCGCGTGGGATCTCGGTGGACGATCGGGGACGATTCGCGGTCAGACGTCGGAAGTCTTCTCGAACCGATTCACCGTGCCGATCGATCTTCGCTGGAAGCCTAGCCGACGGTTTCTCGCCTTTGCCCGCGTCGCTCCCGGCGCGACACTGACGAACGTTTCGATCCGCGAGCCTTCGATCTCCGACGACATCTCCGATCTTCGGGCGGCCTTTGCGACGGACGTGAGCGTCGGCGTGTCTGCCGCGCTCGTCTCGAGCACCTCGACGCGGAAACTTTGGACCTGGCTCACTCCCGAGCTCGGTTACGGGTTTGCGTTCGCGTCGAATCTTCGACTCGCGCGTGATCGCGATGCGAGCGCGCAGCTCGGGTCCGACCAAGCGACGAATCTCGGAACGCTCGGCATGAGCGGAGTGTTCGGTCGCCTCTCCGTCAACTTCACGTACTGACCGTGCTGTCTTGGCGAGCATCGGCTCGCCTGGGGTTCAGACTTGGCGAGGATTGGCTCGCCTGGGGTTCAAATCGCCACGAGCGCGGCCCTCGCGCCCGCGAGATCACATTCCGAGGAAGAGGCGATCGGCGAAGTTGCGATTGAGTCGCGCGCGCAAGATTTTGTCGGCGGCGCCGGAGACGTCGTACTCGATGCGCTTGAATTCGAAGCGCTTCGCTTCGGTGTCGAAGATCGTGAAGCTCGCGCGGTTGATCTGATCGCGCGGCTGCCCGACGGAACCGACGGACACGATGTATTTGCGATTCGGATCGAGCTCGAACGACTGCGGCGGATGCCCGCGAAAATCGCTCGGATCGATGAGCTCTTCGACGGAGTTACGCGTGAGCGCGAACACCTTACAGAGGTGCGAGTGACCGATGAGCGTGATGTGCCCCAAGCGATCGTAGATGGGCAAGCAGTCGCGCGCTTGCTCGGGCGCGAAGATGTATTCGAACTCTTCGAGATTCACGGGCGAGCCGTGACAGAGAAGGACGTTCGAATCCTCGAGGCGATGCTCGTAGGGAAGGCCGCGAAGCCACGTCATGTTCGTCTGCGTGAGAACCTGCGCATGCGCGTCGAGAGCCTGGCGCGCGGCTTCGTAATAGTAGGAGTAATCCATGCGGCCGGCGACGGCGGCGTCGTGGTTGCCGAGGATCGTCACCTTGGCGGTCTCGCGCACGAGATCGGCGCACTCATTCGGGGAACCGCCGTATCCGACGGTGTCACCTAGACAGTAGAACGTGTCGATATTCTCTCGTGTGTACGCCTGTAAAACCGAGCTGAGTGCCTCGTAGTTGGCGTGTACATCGCTGAAAATACCAAGTCGCATCCAACCTCCGTGAGAACGATCGACCCTAGACGAAGAGCCCTCTTCAGAGGTAGCCGATTTCGGGTGAAGCGCACGAAATCCGTTCGTCGCTGATTTTTCGTGCCGCTTTCGAAGAGCGCGAACGTTCAGTCTTCCACTGGTTTTTCGGTCATTTCTGCGCGCCCCGGAAGAACCACCGTCTCGAGAGGGCGCTCGCGTCCGCCGAGAAACGAGCGCGTAAGAAGCTGATATTTACCGCGATAAAGCTGTGGCACGATGAGTGTCGAACTGGGCGCCACCCAACCGATGGGTACTCCGTCGAGCCAAATGCTCCAGGCGGCGTCGGTGCTGTTCACGATCTCCGCGTTGCCGCGCGAAGCGACGGTGCGATCGCTGCGATCATTTTTGGAAGGAGGAGTGGGATCGAGATCCTGCGGACCCGAGCGGAGCGCGCCGATGTCGACGAGCCCAGCGAAAGGGATCGTGCTGGCCGGAGGGAATGGGGTCGCCGAAAAGGGAAGGGTCGAAGGCGGCACGAGCAGCGGAGTTCCTTCGACACGCTTCAGCTCCGTCACCTCGAAGAAAAGAACGCCGCGCGTCGCCCAGTGATACTCCGCGCGAAGCGGGACCTCGTCGAGATCGCACGCTGTCGTATCTGGCGCACCGTTCAGGAGATCGAGAAGAAAACGGCAAAGGAGAATTCCGCCCTCGTTCGCTTCTGGAACCTTCGCGAGCTCGATCGTGACCTTACCCGCGCGCGTCGTGACTTCGACTTTTCGCGTGACGAAACCGAGGCGCTTCGCAGACACGCCCGTCTCTTTCGACGTGCCAGGAAGAAGAGGCGCGGCATCGAAGCGCCCTTCGTTGAAAACCGCGCGAAGCGATCCTGGAACCGCTACGCGATAGCGACCGTCGAGCGAGACGATGTGACCGAATACGTCGGCGCGCGATCGAATCTCCGTGCCGTTCGGAAGGACGAACCCCCCTCGCAACGCGATCTTCATGCGTGAAGGGGAGAGAGTGACTTCGGCGCTCGGGTCGAGCCTGCGTCGCTGCGCTTCCGCGTTCTGTGCGTTGAGCTCGGGAATGCGCGGAATCGGCGGCGCGTCCGCAAAGCGCAAATAGGCGCGCAACGCGAGGCCGGAAGGCTCTTTCGCAAGTGGCAGATCGACCGGAAAGGGGAGCTCGGCGTTGTGGAGCACGGGGGGCGCGCCACCGTCTTTCGCATTCAGCAGGCGCGTGCCGGCATCCGTATTCGTCGAGATCGGAGCCGGGGATGCGCTCGCTTGCGGGCTCGCCGGCGGATTCTTCGTGTCGGGCGGTGCGTTCTTGCACGCAGTGACTTGCACGAGTGCCAGCTGCACGAGAAACAGGCGCGAGAGCCGGAGCAGCGCGCGCGTGTTCAAAGGCCTCATGCCTTCGTCGTTGAGCTTCTCGAAAAATCACCGATGACGTCGACGCCCGCGTCCGGCTTGGGCGCTGCCGGATGATGCTGCGTATCGACGAGCACGCTCTTCGCTTGCGGGAAGAATTTCAGGAAGATGTTGCAGTTGCCGGGCTCGTTGTCGAACGACGCAATGATCTCTCCGAGTGCAGAGAGCTTGGGCGCGAGAAGACGTTTGAACTCTTCGTCAGGGATCGCGGCGTCGGACTTCAAGATGAGCTCCGTGCCGACGACGCCGATCGGGAAGCCGAGGTCGCGCAGGCTCTTCCAAGTTCCGAGGCTCATGTTCGGAAGATCGCGCCCCGTCACGTAAGCGAGGCGCGCTCCGGCCTCATGACAATCCTTCGCGAACGAAACGGAGCCCGCGAGCGCCGTATCGTGAACGAGGTGCTCGTCGAAAAAGAAGCGCTCCTTCCAAAATGTCTCCGCGAGCTCGATGAGCTCGGCCCCACGAACGCCGACGCGATCGAGCGTCTCGGAAAGGGCGTAGACGGTGCGATCCGGATGAGCTTCACGAAGCGACGCGGATGCCTCGGGATATTTCTCGGACCACGTATGCGCGAGCTCGTGAAGAATCCGGATCGTTCGCGGACGGTTGTCCATCAAGGTGCCGTCGAGATCGAAGACGACGACGGGGGAACCGCCCTTTTCGCGCACCGCGCGCGCCCGCGCGACGATGCCATCGAGAAGCGTTGTTTGCTCGGTTGCGGAGAGGCGCACGTACGGCATGAGGGGTGGCGTCATACCCTGCTTTTTTCCTCTGGTCGACAGCGTCGCTCTCGCTCGTGCGACGGGGACGCGCCTGTGCTATCCGGTGGGGCCAATGGCCGACGCCCGTGATCATTACGAGGTTCTCGGGGTCAGTCGCAACGCGACGCCCGAAGAGTTGAAGGCGGCCTTTCGCAAGCTCGCGGTGCAAACGCATCCCGATCGCAACCCGGGCGACCCGAGCGCGGTGACGCGCTTCAAAGAGCTCAATCAATCGTATCAAGTGCTGTCGGACCCGCAGCGTCGTTCGCTCTATGATCGTTTGGGACATCGCGCAGAGGCTCCCGGGTCCCCCTTCGGCCAAGGCGGGCCCTTCGCGGGCGGCTTCGTCGACATCTCGGAAATCGCGATCGACGGAATCCTCGGAGACATCCTCGGTGCCTTCGGCGTCGGCAAGGGCGACCGCGGCAACATCGTCCGCGATCTCGGGGTCACGTTCGAAGAGGCGGCATTCGGCGCCGTCAAGACGCTCAACTACGAAAAGCATGTAGTCTGCAAAGATTGCGCTGGCTCTTGCTCCGAGAAGGGGTTCGCGCCGGAGACGTGCAGCGCCTGCAACGGTCGCGGCAAGGTACGCTTTCAGCAGGGCCTCCTCCCTCTCGCGGTCGAGCGCGTGTGCTCGCGTTGCCGAGGATCCGGAAAGACCGTGACGCATCCTTGCAAAGGATGTCGCGGAAGCGGGCTCATGACCGCGCCGGCTGCGCTCGAGGTGACGATCCCTCCAGGCGTCGAGGACGGACAAGGTCGCGTGATTCAAGGCGCTGGAAGTCGCCCGCGCCCCGAGCGACCCGCAGGTGATCTCGAGCTCACGATCAAGATCGCACCGCATCCATTCTTTCGTCGCGAAGGGGACGACATCCTCTGCCGTGTTCCCATCACGTTCGCGCAAGCGGCGCTCGGTGCCGAAAGTGAAGTTCCGACGCTCGATGGAAAAGGAAAGCTCAAGATTCCGCAGGGCACACAGCCCGGTGCGACACTGCGCATTCGCGGAAAAGGGATGCCGAAGAAATCCGGCATGGGCCGCGGCGACCAACTCTGTGAAGTGACGGTCGAAGTTCCATCAGCGCTCACCGAACGGCAGCGCCAAATCGTCGAGACCCTCGCGAAAGAGCTCGGTCAAGAAGTGCAGCCGTTGACGAAGGGATTCGTAGACAAAGTGCGCGATTTCTTTGGTGGCTAACGGAGTCCGGGCGATAACGGACGAACATGCTTTTCTTGATGCGTCACGGCCCCGCCGAGAACACGTCTGTCACGGGAAAGGATCGCGATCGTGAGCTCACGGCTTCGGGCATCCGCTCGGTACGGCGCGTCATCGAGCGCTTGAAAGATCGCGCAGAGAGGCCCTCCAAGATCGTCGCGAGCCCGTTCGCACGCGCGAGAGACACGGCGAAGCTCGTCGCCGAAGCCTATTCACTCACCGTCGAGCTCGACGAAGCGCTCGAGGCCGAACGCGATCCGCGCGACGTCATCGAAGCGCATTTGCTCTCCGGTCAAAACGTCATGGTCGTCGGTCATGATCCTTGGTTCTCGGAAGTCGCCAGCGGTTATGCGCGCGGGCCCATCATGATGGACAAGGGAATGATCGTCGTCTTCGAAGTGAAAGAAGACGGCGAAGTGCGCGAGCGATTTCGAATTCGCCCAACCTGACGAGATAGGCTCTCGTGGTGGCTCCTTAGAACGGCACCCCGATGGACGCGTGCAGCGTCGCTACTTTGTCCTTGTCGAAGCCGAAACCGAGTGGCCGATCGAGCGCGAGGAGAAGCCCTGCGCGGAAGATGAACGCGTTTGGATCGTAGTACGAGAAGAAGCCGTCGA